>DRZV01000132.1 GCA_011375465.1 Neomoorella mulderi | reverse complement strand
CCCATCCCCTCCGCTGGGACCCCCCTTGGGCACAAATTTTTCCCGCCGAAAAGCCACTGCCCCGTTACCGCCGTCTCCCGCCTTAACGTATATTTTAGCCTCATCATAGAACATCTTCTTCCCCCCTTTCTGTCGGGTTTTTGCTGAAAACCAGCTCCAGGCGGGCCTGCTCCAGTTGAGCTAGAAAGTCCACTCCATTTTTTTGGCATAAATCCTGAAGATATAACAGCTCGGAGGCGTCCAGCATTAGAGGGGGTTGGGTTGTGAAAACAAGCCTGTATCCCTTCTCCCTTTCCTCCAACCTGACCTCCAGAGGCTTGCCGTTAGAGGCCATCTTCAGGGCCAGATCCCATGAGGCCTCCCATATCAGGAGGTGTCCTTCCTGGGGGTATAAGTGTTCCAGGGAAGTGCCCACATGGAGGCGGATATCTATCCCTTGTCTATAAGCCTTTTCCAACTTGAGGAGGCAGATAAGGGCAAGGGAGGGCGATTTGAGCCTCATGAGCCCGGACGGGACACACATTTCTGATCATTTGCTGAGCGCAAGGGAGGGCGATTTGAGCCTCATGAGCTTGCCCAATTCCTCCATTTCTTTTAAAACCCCTTGCAGGTAAGCCAAAGCCTGCTCTGCCTTGCCCAACTGAAGATAGCCGGATATCACCTGCAAATGATTGAGATAATCATGCCGCTGCCATCTCAAGAAGGCGATAATGTCCCCAGCCTCCCAATCCATGCGGGCACCCCACCTAAAAAAATTTTTTATTTTTATAATAGCACTAAGGCCCCAACAACAGAAACCCCCTGGAAAATTCCAGGGGGTGGAATTAAGCCCACCTATCACCTTGGCTTAACAGGCGTAAACACTGACCAGCTTCTTATCCTTACCCCGGGTTTCAAAACGCACCACTCCGTCGATGAGGGCATACAGGGTATCATCCTTGCCCCGCCCCACATTGAGTCCCGGGTGGAACCTGGTGCCCCGCTGCCGGACCAAAATACTGCCGGCCCGGACAAACTGCCCGTCAAAGCGCTTAATCCCTAATCTTTTGGATTCGCTGTCCCTGCCGTTCCGGCTGCTGCCCCCTGCCTTCTTGTGGGCGAAAAGCTGAAGATCTATCTTCATGGAAATCACCCCTTTCCCTTAAAGGACTTCCTCTTTATTCTCACATATTTGCCATAATCCCTGGAGATGGCCTCCAGGCCTAAGAAAAGGGTGGTCAAAAGGGTTTGGGCCCTGATCCGGTCTTCTTCTCCCATAGATTCCAGGGAAAGAAAACACCTCAGATAACCCTTCTTCTTCTTTAACCGTAGCCCTCCGGGCAGATGGTGGAGCAATCCCAGGGCGACAGTTTGGGCCAGGGAAGATACCGCAGCGCAGACTATATCTCGCCCTTCCGGTCTATAGCCGGCATGCCCTTTGAGTTCAAAACCTCTCCACCGGCCCTCCTCTTCCCAGAAGACCACCCGGATCAACCCTAGACCTCGATGCTCTCTATCTTTATTTGGGTAAAGGGTTGGCGGTGGCCCTGCTTGCGCCGGTAGTTCTTTTTGGGCTTATACTTGAACACTATTATCTTCTTAGCCTTGCCATGGCCCTCCACCGTGGCCACCACCTTGGCCCCCTCCACGTAAGGGGAGCCTATCTTTAAATCAAAGCCATCATTGACCAGCAGTACCTTATCGAAAACCACCTTTTCTCCAGGTTCCGCCGGCAGCTTTTCTACCCTCAGGACGTCTCCCGCTTTGACCCAGTATTGCTTGCCTCCGGTCTCTATAATGGCGTACATCCTTCTACCTCCCGCATGGAGACTCGCCATCCCCAGGTGCCTTAAAAAGGTCTTTCAAACCCGGGATGAGCGGTTTAAAGGCCACCTTGAAAGTGTACCACACGGGGCTAAAACCGTCAAGGACATGCGTGAGACAGTGTGATTCGTCTGTGATATTGTCATGATGAAAATCATCAGTGAAAATGTCAGTATGAGCAGGGAGTGGGTCACCTTGTCTCAAAAGGAATTAAACCGCATCCAAATATTGGAGAAATCTTTAAAGTAAACAAGAAAGGCTCGCTCAGCCTCCAGGAACAGCTCCTGGGACACCAGCGCCCATTAACCCAAATCGGGCGTATCCCGAGTGAGCTGGACATCCAGCATATCCCCCTCAGGTTTCCAGGGATTATCTAGAACCAAGGCAGAACTTTTATGGTTAGGTACACTACTGTGGTGGTGATGGCCATGGAAGTCACATTAGCAATAGTTATTATGGAAATCTTCTGGTAAATATCTGAATAGAAACTCAGCAGTGGGTGTTCCTATTATGCCTCCCAGTATGCCGGCAAAAAGGGCTACAGGGAGGGTGCTCCCGTAGGCCAAAACACACGCTGGCCCCGCACTGACCACTGGAACAAAAGTGGGATACCAACCCTGCTCCACATATTTATCAAAGTAGAGAAAAATTCCCGTAGCCGATCCCACTATCTGGGATAAAAGTATGGCTGGAAGCAGTCCTGAACCATAGGCGGGGTAACCGTGATTGAAGAGGAAATCTATGATTACCCCTATGAGCAGAAAGACCGCCGCTATCTCATTACCATAGAATTGAGCTTCGGAAAAATCGGCCAATACCCTTCTTAAAAACCAGGAAGGACGGCTCATCTCCGCAAACCTTTCTTTTTAGAAAGAGGGGAGGAGCCATTTTTTCTATTGAAGGCAAGGGTTTCTTTTCTATCCAAGACAAGACTTTAAAGATCTGGCACATGAGTATACCTAAAACAGCCATGGTTAAAACGTTTCCTACCACTACTGGTATCTCAAAAATGGTTACTACTTTAGTCATAAACCAAAAGGCTATGGGAAAGGCGATAAGGGATCCCAGCAGAACACTGGTAATAAGGGTGATCCAGCTAGGTCCGTAGAGGAGCATTATGGCTGGAGGTCCCCCTACCACGGTGATAAAAGTGGGCAACCATCCATATTCACCTGAGCTGAATAGGTGGGTGTAATTGAGGAAGTATATAACCAACAGCATGGATAAAATTTGGGAAGCAAAAACCCAAGGCCACAGATTGGTTCCGTAACTAATACTAAAACCTCGCCAAGGAGATTTTCTAACATCTAGCCGCCAGGCCCAGAAAGCTCCTACCAAAAGTCCCAGGCCAGCGAAAAAACCTGCATAAAACTGGGCATCAGTGAAATTCATTACCATCCAGATAAGCTTGTAGAGACTGCTTGTAACCGTTTGGGAGGCCACCGCTTCATAAGCAACCCAACAACGTAAATTGGGCAAGTGAACCAGAGCATAATAAAGGGCTAATCCTAAAAGAAGTGATATCAAGTAACCCGTTACGGAACCCATAGGGCGATATGCATTGTTCTTACTCATCGGTATATACCTCCTGCTTGAGGCTTAAAATATATTGGATATAGATATCTGCCACGGCGCCGACTTCTGCTATCCTTATCCTCTCATCAGTTTGATGGGCCAAATCAGGATCGCCGGGCCCTAGAATAACGAAGGGAAGGTTCAGGTACGGTATAACTAGAGAGGCATCAGTATAAATCAGTATAAAAAAGTATAAAAAGGTAAACCTATCAGCTTAAAGGGTAAATTTTTAGACTCATATATTCTCCGAAGGCGGGTAACCAGGGGAGTCCTGGGATCAGTGTAAAGGGGAGGGCGATCGTTTAGGACTTCTATAGATATCTTTAAGCTTTCCCCTTCCACCTTTTGAGCTAGGCTTCTGGCTTGTTGAATTATGGCTGCATGATCATGTTCAGGTATGGTTCTTATATCCATTTCCCCTTCAGCTTTACCAGGTACTATATTGGTTTTAATGCCTCCTTTTATTCGGGTTAGACTAAGGGTAGACTTGCCCAAAAGAGGGTGTACGGTCTCAGAAGGTATTATCTTTTTTAAACTTAGAAAATAATCTATTAAATAAATTTCCTATGGTACTAACTCCCAGATGGGGCATAAAGGCATGGCATGATTTCCCCAGCACCACAACTCTCAGCCATAAAGCCCCCTTCTCCCCTATCCCTACAGCTCCCCCTGTGGGTTCGCATACGAAAATCTCATCCATATCCGCTAGATAGCCCTCCTCCCTTTTACTGCCCTTATCCCTAAACCATCGGCTTCTTCCCCTGCAGTAAAAACGAAAAGTAAATCCGCTGGGGGTTTCATCTTGCCTTCCACAAAATACAAAATGATCAGAATCATGGCTGCAAGGCCGCCCTTCATATCCACGGTTCCCCGCCCATACATATGCCCATTTTCCACCGCAGCTGAAAAAGGAGGATATCTCCACTCCTTTTCGTCTTCTACCGGTACCGTATCCAGATGACCTAGAAAAGCCACTTTAGGCGTTTTCCTCTCTCCAGGCAAAAAGATCACCAGGGAACTGCGATTGGGGGAGTGCTCTATGATTTTATAATCTATATTTCGAGGAAGCATAGATAAAATTTCCGCCACCAGCTTTTTTCATTTCCTTCAGGTAAAGTAGTATTTATTTTTACTACTCCTTTCCAAATCCGTCATCTTCCACTGCACTCGTTAAATACAATAATTTATTGCCGCCAGGTCACCAACTCCTGTCCTTTTAACTAGACCGAATTTGCTGACCCAACCCCCAGCCCCATATCCCCGGCGAACCAGACGATTTTCAAAAGCCACTATCTGACCATTGACGATGGTGTAAGTGGCCTGTATCTATTTACGGTTATATTGGCTAAGGCCCCTATTCCCAAATGACCTACTTTTTCTTTCCACACAATTGTTTCCTGTCCTCTCAGCTATCAGGTAGGCAGGATTGTAAGTCATGGTAGCTATGTCAGATAGAGATAATATACCCATCTCTGCAAGTTCTAAAAGGGCAGGAATATTATCCCTAGTGTCTCCAAAACCCTTCATTGTAGCATCGTTCTGGCCGTCAGAAATCAAAATCTTAACTAGCCCCTGCTCTAGGGCTTGATAAGCCAGCTCTTGAGCCTTTTTATCCATAAGAAGACCCTCTCGGCTACCCCGACCTTTTCTCAACATGGTAGTGACAAATTCCGCCGTTATATTGTCTTTTTTACATAGGTCTATAACCCTGGCCATGCTTTCTGCTGGATCTCCATGGGTACCGCACCCGGCTGCTGTAGCATGGCCTAAATGAAGAGGCTGCCCTTTAGAAAGATTTGCCAGCCTTTCGGCATGATCTGGGTCTTGAGTATGGGACATAAAAATCAGCCCAGCTTTAGAAGTCACCTCAAAAGTTTTATCCAGATCATCATCCGACAGAATAAAATGGCCCATATGGTCTTTGATGCCTATAGCCAAAGGTGCAGTTAAATACGTGATACGATTCCTGGTCATACGGCTAAAGGCTATCTCTTCTTCTAGTTCTCCTTTGAAGAGTTTTATCAACTCCTCTACCGAAAGCATAGTTGATAACATGTTGGCAGCCCCTATATAAACCCCCACATTTAAAGGCACTCCTCTATCCACCTCAGCTCCCAAGAGAGAAGGGGCCATGAAGGTATTACCTGCACCAGGCGATAAGGCCAAAGTAACCCCATCCTCTACTGCGCCTTCCAAAGGCCTGGTGGAGATTTCAAATAAATCTTCTAGGTGAAGGTGTATATCTATCAATCCGGGAACTACTAAAAGTCCTTCACAATCTATAACTATATCTCCTTTTTCTGGAGCTATATTTCCGCTTTCTATTACATATCACCTTGAAACCTCATCAACCCTGTTTTTAGGATCTATAACTCTGCCGCCCTTAAGGATAAGACGTCCGGTTAATTTTAAATCTCCTATGGGATCATGTATTTTGTTGTTCTTAGCAGAAGCTATAAAATCTGGAATTTCTCCCACTTTGGTCCTATATACGGCCATACCCTTCTGTTTTTTAATTTATTCAATTTATTTTTATTTATCGACGTTTTTTGCTATATACTTAACCATTTGTTTTGAAGATATGCATAGGTCCCTTAAAATTTTTGACCAGGGCTTTTCCCCCTATCAGCTCCCGCAAACAGGCCCCTTGTCCCCTCTCCATGAGGGCTTTGAGGACTTCCCTTTCGGACAATATGGCCTTGACGTGACCCTCCCTGTCCATGACCGCCACCAGGTTGTAACCCTTAGTATCGAAAACCCGGACCACCCGGGAAAGGGGAGTTTCCTCCTCCACCGCCACCCAGGAAACCCTGTTGTTAATCTGAAAACCTTCGCTGTCAAACCACTTCTTCCATATCTCTCTCCAAAACAGGTACAAGGCCTTTTCCTCCTCCTTCACGGCGGTATAAAAGATAAACAGGACCAAGAAAAAACCCTGAAGATCCACTAAATCAAAGAAAAAGCCCCACAGGCTAGCCCACCCCAGGAGGGCGGCCAATATTTTACCCCCCCTGGATGGCCTCCCGGGTGGCTCTGTAAAGCCCCACCCGATAAGAACGCCAAGCCCGGTAGATACGCCCCCCGTCCAGAGGCAATCCCGGCCAGAGGTTGAAGAGGGCCAAAATAAAATTCACCTGTATCCAGAAGCTTATCCAGGGAACAGGGAAAAAAAGAAAAGCCCCTATCCCCATAACCCCTAAAAAAAGCTGGACAGAGGGCCTGCCAGGGCTATCAGGGCTTCCTGGCTGTAGGTGAAGCCGGGGTATGGTTGTAAAAGGGCCACCCCTCCAGAGGGAAAAAGTTCAAGGTGCAGGGCCTTCCAGCCCAAGCGCCTGGCCACCAGCACATGGCAGATTTCATGTAAGAAAACCGACAGGAATAAGACCAGAGCCTGGGGCAATACCCCCAGGAGGAGGTAGATTCCCAATAGGATTATGAACCAGTCATTGCAGGCGATCTGGGTATCTCCCAGGCGGAATAACCTCATTTTACGGCTTTCCTGAGGCTTGCAAAAAGGGCAGGGGATCCAGGGGATTCCCTTCTTTCCTTAATTTCAAAATGAAGATAGCTATCCCTTTCCCCTTTAAGACTCCCTATCTCCTGACCCCTTTCCACCTTTTGGCCTTTGGCCACCTTTACCTCCCCCAAACGGCCATAAAGGGAGGTGATCCCCTGCCCATGGTCTATTTCCACCACCTTGCCCAAAAGGGGATCTTCCCCCACCCTGATCACCTGTCCACCCCAAGCAGCCCTAACAGGGCTGCGGGCCGGAGCCTTGATGTCTATCCCCCGGTGAAAGTATTTCT
>DRZV01000063.1 GCA_011375465.1 Neomoorella mulderi | reverse complement strand
CGTTACTCACCCGTCCGCCGGTCGCCAGCACCAGACCAAAGGTCTGGCCTGCTGCCCCTCGACTTGCATGTGTTAGGCACGCCGCCAGCGTTCGTCCTGAGCCAGGATCAAACTCTCCGTAAAAATCAACCGCTCCGCGGTTAACTTCCGCCGAAGAGCCAATCCTGACTAGTTAAATCAAAACCACCCACGCCTGGCCTCTCCGCTGTTCAGTTTTCAAAGACCTCGTCTCGGCATTTTTTTATTTTACCAGCCTCCCTCCTCCCTGTCAAGGGGGAGGGGGCTCCGGCCCTTCTAGCGCCGACAGCTTCTTAATTCTACTGAGTTTTCCCCTTCCTGTCAAGGGGGATTTTAAAGAGCTAATCGAAAACTGCCGGATATTTTCCCTGAGGCTCGCAAGCCCTTATTTTAGCCGGAAGTCTTCCCTTTGTCAAGGATCAATCTCCCCTGGGCCTCATGGTGGGGAAGAGTATCACGTCCCGGATGGAGGGGGCATCAGTCAGTATCATGACCAGCCGGTCGATCCCTATGCCCATGCCTCCAGCCGGGGGCATGCCGTGCTCTAAAGCCCGGAGGAAATCTTCGTCCATCATATGGGCTTCCTCGTTGCCCCTGGTCCTGGCCGCTACTTGGGCCTCAAAACGCCTGCGCTGATCTACCGGATCATTTAATTCCGAAAAGGCATTGGCTATCTCCCTGCAAGCTATGAAGGCTTCAAAACGGTAAGTGAGTTCGGGATCCTCCTTTTTTCTTTTGGCCAGAGGGGAGACCGCCACGGGGTAATCCAAGATGAAAGTGGGCTGTACCAAATGGGGTTCTACTAATACTTCGAAAACCTCGTTGACCACCTTTCCCCATTCCCAGTCTTCCCCTATCTCCACACCCAAATCCGCCGCCGCCCTTTTGGCCTCCTGGGGATCCCGGATAAGCCCAAAATCTGCCCCGGTGTATTTTTTAATAGCCTCCAGCATGGTAAGGCGGGGCCAAGGGGGAGCTAGGTTTATCTCCGTGCCCTGGTAGACCACTGTAGGTCGGCCTAACACCTCTCGGATTATGAAGTCCACCATCTCTTCCAGAAGGGCCATCATATCCGTGTAATCGGCATAGGCTTGGTATAGCTCCAGCATGGTGAATTCGGGGTTGTGTTTGGTGGAAATACCCTCGTTGCGGAAAACCCGGCCCATCTCGTAGACCTTCTCCAGTCCCCCCACCAATAGCCTTTTGAGGTGCAGCTCCGGGGCTATGCGGAGATAGAGCTGGAGATCCAAGGCGTTGTGGTAGGTGACGAAGGGCCTGGCCGCTGCCCCTCCGGGTATCACCTGCATACTGGGGGTTTCCACCTCTAGAAAACCCTTGCTATCTAGAAATTGGCGGACAGCCCTCAGGATCTTGGCCCTCAAGATAAACCTGAGGCGAGATTCGGGGTTTACAATCAAATCCAGATAGCGCTGGCGGTAGCGGAGGTCAGTATCTTTGAGCCCATGCCATTTTTCCGGAAGAGGCCGCAAACTCTTACACAGCAGCACGAAGCTCTCCACCTCTATGCTGACCTCGCCCCTCCTGGTGCGGAAGACCTTCCCCACCACCCCTAGGATATCTCCCAGGTCCAGGAGCTTTAAAAGCTCATACTGTTCCCCCAGCTTATCTACCCTGAAGTAAAGCTGTATCTTGCCTTCCCCGTCTTGCAGGTCGGCAAAGGTGGCCTTGCCGTGCTCCCTCAAGGCCATCAATCGGCCAGCTAGAGAAACCCGTTCCCCCTCCAGGGCAGGGTAATTGCCGTGAATGTCCGCAGTGGTATGAGTCCTCTCAAAACGGCCTCCGTAAGGGTCTATCCCTCTTCGATAGAGTTCCTGCAGCTTCTGCCACCTGGCTGCTATCAATTCGTTTTCCGGTTCCAACTTCCTTCCCCCTGTTAAGCTCGAGTTATGTGGGTTATCTGGTATCGGATGGTCCCTTCGGGCACCTCGATCTCCACCACATCTCCCACTTTATGTCCCAGGAGGGCTTTCCCTACCAGAGGATTCGTTGGAAATGCGATTTACGCAGGGATCCGCCTCCATGGATCCCACTATTTCGTATTGGAACTCCTCCCCGCTGTCCAGATCCCTCAGAGTAACCTTGGTACCCACAGATATGGTTTCCCCTGAAGCCTCCTGGTAATCGATTATCTTGGCGGTGCGCAGGATCTTCTCCAGAGTTAAAATTCGGCCTTCTACAAAGGCCAGCTCATTTTTGGCATCTTCGTATTCCGAGTTTTCGCTGATATCCCCGAATTCTATGGCCTGCTTCAATCTCTCGGCTATCTCCTGCCTTTTTACGGTTTTTAGATATTCCAGTTCTTCTTCCAGCTTCCTCAAACCCTCTCTGGTCAACAGGGTTTCCTTTTCTACCATCTGGCCTTCTCCCCTTAAAACAAAAATATTCCCCGCCTTCCGGGATAGCAGACGTGCTTTAAACCCCTATGATACCACAACAAGCACGGGACCTGAGGTCCGTGCTTGTTTAAACCCCCTTGGTTACTGGTATTATAGGCCTGCCGTCCTGCCCTGTCAAGATCCTCCACCTTTCGTTATACCGCCTTCTTCCGTTTGGCCCTGGCCTTTATAGCCTCCACTTGGGCGGAAGAAAGGGGGAGTTCAAAGCTGCGAAAACCCGCCACCCTGAATCCGTGTTTCTCCGCCATCTTTTTAATGGCTTCCACCTGCTCCACGGTCAGCTCCTTCCCCAGGGAGAAATTCTCTATCCTTCCTTCCAGGGCCAGGATCATGGTCTCCGCCATGCAGGCATAAGCCAGCCCTTTGGGATAGCCAAAATTGAAGTGGAAATCCACCTCACCCGGAACCTCCACCACACCCCCATCGATCACCAGCACATCGTCCCTTTTCTGGGCCACCAGGCGGGACACGTCCCGGGGCCGGGCCACGTCACACACCACCGCGCCGGGCAGGAGATCTTCCGGCTCTATTAAGGGCTCTTCCGCCGAAGTCACAGTGATGATCACCGGGGCTTCCTTTACAGCTTCCTTCACCTGGGTGGTAAACTCCGGGACCGCAGGGCTTTCCTTTTTTATCTGCTCTGCCAATCTTTCTAGTTTATCTCTGCTGCGGGCAGCCAGCACCAGATGGGGATAGGTTTTGGCTAAAATCCGGGCACAAACCGAGCCGATGGAGCCTGTAGCCCCTATTATGGCTATCTTGGCCTGCTTAAGATCTATTTCCATGACCTGGGCCGCCCTTTCCGTGGCTTCTATGGCGGTGGCTACCGTGTAGCTGTTACCCGTGGTCACTGCTATGGAGAGATTCTGGGCCACGGTCCGTCCTCCATCCCCCACCACCGCCGTCATGGCGCCTAAGCCCAGAATATGGGCTCCAAGCCTTTCCGCCAGGCGCCCTGCCCTTATAATCCTATCTATGACCAACTCTTCCGGCAAATGCAAAAATTGACGGGTAGTCAGGGGGCAGGCTACAAACCAGCCTTCTGTCTGGCTGTAAGGGGAGCGGATATCTGTTATATGGGATACCTTTACCGGCGGCAAAAAAAGCAGCGCTTTTTCCACCCACCCGGGAGGTAGACGCCGGGCCAAGGGGAATTTCCGGGCCACATCCTGCACGTCTAAGGGGTGGATGATAAAGGCGAATTTATACAAGGCAACCCCTCCTCAGTTAAGCTCCACCACCCTGGGTTGGAACTGCAGTTCCTTGAGCAGCTTTAGATAGTCTTCCCGGGTCACGGTGTCCGGGCTCTTACCGCTCAAAACCAGGAGAACCCCCTCCATCACGTTGGTGCCGAAGGAGCGGCCGTTAAACTCGGGAGTGGTGGTGATGAGCAGTTTTATGCCCCTCCTTTTGAGTTCCTCCACGTCCTCCCGGGTTACAGTATTGGTAATGATGATCCTGCCAGGTAGATGGGGAGGCAAGTGTCGGCGGATGAAATGGAAGTCCCCAGCGATGATATCCGCCTCATGATAATACCTCTGATAACGGGCATCGTTTTTTTCCTGTTCTTTGCCCGTGGGGTACAGCAACCTGAAGGGCAACTGGCATACCAGGGGGGCTATAACATGAGCTACTTTCCGGAAACTCCCTACAGAACGCAAAGGTACGGGCAGACCCAAAGCGAAAATAAGGTCCCCGCAGGTAACCTGGACTCCGTGTTTTTCCATGGCTTCCGCCATGCTGTAACGGTCTAGGGCGCACACCATGAGCACCTTTTTATTCTTAAAGTCCACTATGCCCTGCTCTTGGAGGTAATTTATCACCTCCCGCTCCAGGGTATTTTTTAGGCCGCTGCCGTCCACCACCGGGGTTTTTTGGGGTATGCGGGCCACCTGGGCTGCTTCCCGGAACACATAACGCCTATCCCCCACCCATACATAGAGATCCATCCCTCCCAGGCCGAAGGCGTCCACCTGGCCGTCCAGCTCCCTGAGAAGGGCCTTCATCTTCTCCAGATCTCCGTCGGTGCCCCGGCGTTCTATGGAGAACTTTTCTCCTAAAAATTCCGCCTCCACCTTGTGGTCCCGCTTGGAAGATCCCAAGCTTATGCTTACCACCCGCTTCAAGGCTTTCACCCCTTTGCGATTAAGTGGCGGATCAATCGGCGCAGACTTTCTACTTCCACCTGCCTATCCCCCTCTATAGGAGAAGGCCCCAGTTCCCAGCCCACCACTTCCCGGCCCAAAAGGGCTTCGCTCACCCTTATCCTGTAATCAGAACCTATGACCACCACCAAATCCAATTCCCGCAGGCGGGCTATTATGTCGAAAATCTCGTTGAGCAGCTCCAGGCCGCTCTTCTGCCGGACGAAATCCCACCTTTCCTGATCGCTCATCAAAAGGATGAACTCCACCCCTTCTTCCCGTAACATGGCCTCTATCTCTTCTTTGTTGGACACGGGGAAGCCCACCACCCCTATCCTTTTCCCCCGCCTCACCTCTCCCAGGGATTCCAGTCGGGAAATGAAAGAACGGTCCACTCCCAGCCGGGAGGCTATTTCCTGCTGGGAAAGACCGCGGCTGCGCCATTCTAAAATCTGGCCGATGCGCTCCATCAATTTCTTCCGGCTGATGACCTTGTCTCCTATGCGAATTAAATCCACGGCCTAGCCCCTTCTATGTGCTCACTTATGTGCACATCAGATTGTAACAAAAAAGGAGGGGCAGAGCAAGCCCCTCAATCTTCCGGCAGCAGAGGCTCCAGTTCCCCATAACAGGGTATATAGGGGGTTATCCTTTCCCCCAATCTCAGCCCATAAAGGAGGGCCCTGTCCAGGTGATTCAGAATAACAGGCAGGAGATCTTTCCCCTCCAGCCTCAGGTGCCCTTGCGAGCAACTTATCTCATCGAACTCCTTCACCTCATCCACCCTGACGTTGGGCCCGAAAAACAGGATGGGCACAGTGTCGCCGCTATGGATCAGGGTTCCCACCGAAGGGGTGGAGTGATCCCCGGTGATAATCAAAAGATCCCCCTGGTTTAAAACCATCTCTCCCAATAGGCTGTCGATCTCCTCTATGGCCTTTACCTTGTTTTCCGGATTTTTGGTATGGGCGGCATCGTCGGTGGCCTTGGTGTGCAGATGGATGAAATCGTATTCCAGCTGGGGTAAAAGCCTTATACCTTCCGCCAGGCTGGAAATCCGGATGAAATCCATACCCACATAGCGGGCCAGTCCCCGGAACAGGGGGGTCTGGGCCAGCACCACCCCTCTCAAGCCCCATTTTTCCTTGAAAGAGGGTATACTGCGGGCCCGGCCCGCCCACTTGGACAGCAAAAAGTTGGCAGGAAACCCCAGGTTCTCCAAGATACCGTGGGCCTTAAGCAGGTATTCGTTTAAAGCCCGGCTGGTGGCCAGGGCCTTTTCTTCTTCCTCCTGGTCTGAACACAGGTCCTCCACGGGCTTCACCTTCAGCACGTACACGCCGTCGGCAAAGGGATCGGATTCGGATATTTTATCAGAAACTTCCCCCTTTATCTCCAGGATGAAGTCGATGCCCCCGGTGTAATGGAGCCTGAAGCTGTAACCCTGAAGGGTCTGGGGTAGAGAGGACAGGAATTCCTCCACCAACTGGGGGGTCAGCTTCCGGGAAGGCCTGCGGCCCAAAATATAAAAACCCCTCTCTTCCTTTCGGACCACCGCCAGGGAAGCCCTCAGATAAACTGCCCCTTCCTCCACAGGCAGGCCCTCCCCCAGGGCTTCTATATAGCCCCTTCCTGGAAAATCCTCCAGGCTGTATCCCCAAAGGAGCAGGTGGGCCACTTCCGTACCCAGGGGTACCCCCTGGCGGTAAGGGACAAGGATCCCAGTGCATCCTCCCGCGGCCAGCCGGTTCAGGTGGGGCTTCCGGGCAGCCTGCAGGGGGGTGAGGTTTCCCAACTCCGGCGAGGGCTTATCCCCTAGCCCGTCTAAGAGGAGTAAAATTGCCCGCATAGCTCTTCCATCGCCCCCCTGACTATCTGAAGATAAGAGAAATTGCCCCTGTAGCCCTCTTCCAGGATTTTGAAAGCAACCGGCTTTAAAAATATTTCTATGTATTTCCGGGCTGACTCCGGTTCCCACCAGGGTTTTCCCCGGCAATCCCTGTAGTTCCCGCTCAATACACAGCGCAGCTGCTGCTGATCCTGCTCCCATTCCATCCCCAGGAGGGCCTTTATATCTTCCCCCTCCCTTATATCCTTGACCGGCAGGAGGAGTTTCACCCCAAAGGCCTGGGCCAGTTCCCCATACCAAGATAGGCTCAATTCCGTCTGGTTTACCTTGAAATCTCCGTTATGGTAAACCCTCTCCCCGCTGATTATCTTCCCCCCCAGGTGCCGGGCCAGGGGGATCCGCAGAAGGTGCAGGTAGGTGTGACAGCCTATACAGGGGGTATAAAAACCAAAGGCCTTGAACAGGAGGGATACCCAGCGGCCGTTGAGGGCATGCCACAGGGCAAGCTCGGCCATAAAAAATAGAGGCAGGAGCTTACCCCCTCTCTTTTCCACTTCCCTCCTGGTCTGCTCCCAGGTTTTAAAATAAATATTTATGTCTCCGTATTCCGCTCCGGTCAAGGCGGCTATGGGCAGGATAGGCCCTGGGCCTTCTTCCATAGCCTTTATCATAGCTGCCGCTCCGTCCCTTCCGGCGAACTCCCCTATTAGCACCCCTTGGGGGGAGATACCCTCTTTTTGGAAAAGTTCCTTCAAGGGTTCAGGCAGGTGTCCAAAAGTTTCTTTGAAATCTATAAAGGGTTCTGGTCTCCCCAACAACAAGAAGCCCTCCCCTCCTTTTCCAGATATTCTCTGTAACCGAGCAGGAGCTCCCTCACCTGCTGATCCTCCTCCAGGACCAGGAGGCGTCTCTTTACTTCCGCAGAGCGGGGCAGGCCCTTTAGATAGCAGAGCAGCACCTTCCTCATCTCCCTGACCCCTCTTTCTCCTTTATGGGCCAGGGCCAGCTCCAGGTGCTCCAGGGCCATGTCTATCCTCTGGAGGGGGCTGGGG
>DRZV01000062.1 GCA_011375465.1 Neomoorella mulderi | reverse complement strand
GGACCACTGTGGCCCCCACCCTTTCCAAACCGTAATGGAGGCCAAACCCGCCGGTGAAGAGCCCGTAGCTGAAGACCACCTGAGCCACATCCCGGGAAGTAACCCCGGCGGCGGTGACGATCCTGGCCACCAGTTCGGTCCAGATTTCCATATCCCTGCGGGTATAACCCACCACCACGGGCTTTCCCGTGGTTCCAGAAGAGGCATGGAGGCGTACCACTTCCTTTAAAGGCACGACGAAGAGCCCGTAGGGGTAATGGCGGCGGAAATCCTCCTTGGTGGTGAAGGGTAAAAGGCGCACATCCTCCAGACTTTTAATATCCTGGGGGCGCAACCCCCGGGACTGAAGGGCCTGCCGGTAAAAGGGCACCCGCTCATAAACCCTCTCCACTCTCAAAAGGAAAAGGCCGGCAGGATAGGGCGCTGGCCTGGATCCGTCCTCCCATCTCCCATGAGGGCCCACAATATGGCTTTATGGGCATGAAGCCGGTTTTCCGCTTGGTCGAAAACGGCAGACCGGGGCCCGTCCATCACCTCGTCGGTTATCTCCTCACCCCGGTGGGCAGGCAGACAATGGAGCACTATGGCCCAGGGCCGGGCTAAAGAGAGCAGTTCTCCGTCAATGCGATAATCCCTGAAAGCCTGGCGCCGGGCCTCCGCCTCCTCTTCCTGCCCCATGCTGGTCCATACGTCGGTGTAGAGCACGTCCGCGTCCTGGGCCGCCTCCCTGGGGTTGTGGATGACCTGGATGAGCGCCCCGGTTTGCGCCCCCAGGGCCTGGGCTTCCTCCACCACAGAAGGTAAAGGCTCGTAACCGGGGGGGCAAGCCACGGTGACGCTCAGCCCCATCTTGGCTCCCCCCAGCATCAGGGAGTGGGCCACGTTATTTCCATCCCCTATATAGGCCAGCCTCAGGCCTTTAATCCTGCCCAGGCGCTCCCTTATGGTGAGAAGATCCGATAAGACCTGGGTGGGATGAAGGAGATCGGTAAGGCCGTTGATCACCGGCACAGAGGCGTAATGGGCCAGCTCCAGCACCTCCTGATGGGAATAAGTGCGTATCAAAATCCCGTCCACATAGCGGGAGAGCACCCTGGCGGTGTCCCCTATGGTTTCCCCCCTACCCAGCTGAAGATCCTCCTTGGTGAGGAAGAGGGCGTATCCCCCCAAGTGATACATGCCCACTTCAAAGGAAACCCGGGTCCGGGTGGAGCGCTTGGTGAAAATCATGGCCAGAGTTTTGCCCTCCAGATAACGGTGGGGCTCCCCCTTCCTCCTCTTTTCTTTTAAGTCCGCGGCCAAATCCAAAAGATGGGAGATCTCCTCTGGAGTGAAATCCTTTAGGGAGATAAAATCCCTCCCCTTGAGATCAGGTTTGGCCATAGGCACAACTCCCTTCTTCCCAGGATATTTTTTCTAAAACCTCTTTTATAATACAGAGGGCCTGGTCTATTTCCTGTTTACTCACCACCAGG
Organism: Neomoorella mulderi; assembly: GCA_011375465.1. Lineage (GTDB taxonomy): Bacteria > Bacillota > DSM-521 > Neomoorellales > Neomoorellaceae > SpSt-1133. The sequence goes on along the minus strand of DRZV01000062.1, from coordinate 6,044 downwards.
GGGGGCACAAGCCTGAGGACATTGCCCTGAACCCCGTTCACCAACAGCCCTTTTTCCCGGCAGGCCTCCACCACCGGGGCCACGGGGATACGCATCTCCATACCCAAAAGCAGCCCCCTGCCCCTCACCTCCACCACCAGGGAGGGAAATTTATGGGCCAGCTCCTCCAGGCGATAGTATAGATATTCCCCCAGGGTACGGGCCCGATTTATCAAATCCTCTTCCAGGAGGGCTTTAAAGGCCGCCGCGCCCGCAGCGGTGGCCAGGGGATTGCCGCCAAAAGTGGAAGCATGATCCCCGGGCCGGAAAGCCCGGGCCACCTCCTCTTTGGCCAGCATGGCCCCTATGGCCACCCCCCCTCCCAGGGCCTTGGCCAGGGTCATGATGTCCGGCTCTATCCCATAATGTTCACAGGCGAACAGGTAACCGGTGCGTCCCAGGCCGCATTGGATTTCGTCAAAGATCAAAAGCAGACCTTGCTTGCGGCATATCTCCGCCACCCCCTGGAGATAATCCTCTTCGGCCACGTGGACCCCTCCCTCCCCCTGCACCGGCTCCAACATGATGGCACAGGTATGGGGGGAAAGGGCGGCTTTCAAGCTGTCCAGATCGTTAAAGGGCACGTAGCGGAATCCCGGGGGAAGGGGGGCAAAACCCTGATGGAGCTTTTCCTGGCCCGTGGCCGCCAAGGCGCCCATAGTCCTGCCGTGGAAGGAACGGCGCATGGTTATGATCTCGTATTTATCCGGACCCAAGCGCTCCTTGGCATACTTGCGGGCCAGCTTTATGGCCGCCTCCACCGCTTCTGCCCCGCTGTTGCAGAAAAACACCTTATCCAGGGCCGAGTGCTCCACCAGGAGCTGGGCCAACTGGATCTGGGGGATATTCCAGTAGAGGTTGGAGCAGTGCAAGAGCTTTTGGGCCTGATCCTTCAGCGCCTCCACCACCCGGGGATGGCAATGGCCCAAGGAGTTGACGGCAATCCCTCCGACAAAATCTAAATATTCCCTGCCCTCCACATCCCACACCCTGGTCCCCTGCCCCCGGACCAGAACCAGGGGCTGGCGGGCATAAGTTGACATGATGTATTTTTCCCCTAAAGCTATCCAAGCCGAGGTGTCCATCTTTTCTCCTCTCCCTATCCGGGAACCACCATGGTCCCTATACCTTTATTCGTAAATATCTCCAGCAAAATCGAATGGGGGGTACGGCCGTCGATTATATGGGTCCTCCTCACCCCTCCCTCCAGGGCCCTGATGCAGCACCTGACTTTGGGGATCATCCCCCCGCTGATGACGCCCCTTTGGATGAGATCCGGTATCCGGCTCACCTCCAGGGCAGAAATGAGGCTTTGGGGATCCCGGGGATCGGCCAGGATGCCCTCCACATCGGTTAAAAGCACCAGCTTATCGGCTTTCAGGGCTACGGCCAGTTCCCCTGCCACCAGATCCGCGTTGATATTGTAGCTCTCCCCCTGGGGGCCCACCCCTACAGGGGCCACCACCGGTATATAGCCCTGGGAGATCAAGATCTCCACGATCTCGGGATGGATCTTTTTCACTTTGCCCACAAAGCCTATATCCCGGATCTCCTCTTCCCCGTTTTCTCCCCTGACGTGGACCCATTCCTTCTCCGCCTCTATCAAGCCGCCGTCCTTGCCGCAGAGGCCCACCGCCTTGCCCCCATAGCGCTGCAGGTTGGTGACTATCTCTTTGTTCACCTTGCCCACCAGCACCATCTCCACCACTTCCATGGTATCGCTGTCGGTTACCCTCTGCCCCTGGATAAACTCCGTTTTCTTGCCCAGCCTTTCCAGCAGACGGGTGATCTCCGGCCCTCCCCCATGGACCACCACCGGCTTCATGCCCACCAGGTGCATTAGAACTATATCCTGCATCACGGCCCTTTTGAGCTCGCAATTGAGCATGGCATGGCCGCCGTATTTTATCACCACGGTTTTGCCATAAAATTCTCTGATGTAGGGCAGGGCTTCGATCAGTATGGCGGCTTTTTCCAGGGGGCTGATGTCTATGATCGATCCCTCCTCAGCTCCGGTAGGAAGCGTTGATCTTCACATAATCATAGGTCAGGTCGCAGCCCCAGGCGGTGGCTTTCCCCTCTCCCTGGTTCAAATCCAGGCAGATTATCACCTCTTCCCTCTGAAGCAGCTCCCGGGCCCTGTCTTCATCAAAGGGGTGGTAACTCCCTTGGAGGGCAACGGCCAGAAGGGGCTCACCCGGAGCCCCCAGGTATACGTCCACCTTCAGGGGATCGAAGCTGACCCCCGAATAACCGGCGGCGCACAGTATCCGGCCCCAATTGGGGTCGGCCCCGAATACGGCGCTCTTTACCAGATTGGAGGAAACCACAGCCCGGGCTATGAACTGGGCTTCCCGCTCTCCGGGAGCGCCCTTTACTTCCACCGTTATCAGCCTGGTGGCGCCTTCCCCATCCCGGGCGATCATCCGGCAGAGCTTCTGGCAAACCCATTTCAAGGCCAGGGAAAACTCCTCCTCCTCCTTGGGGGTGAAGGAGGAATTTCCCGCCAGGCCGTTGGCCAGGATCACCGCCATATCGTTGGTGCTGGTATCCCCGTCCACCGTCACCATGTTGAAGGTGCGGTCCACAGCCCACTTGAAGATGCGGTCCAGAAGCTCTTTAGGCACACGGGCATCGGTGGTGATAAAGGCCAGCATGGTGGCCATGTTGGGATGGATCATGCCCGAACCTTTGGCCATGCCCCCTATGGTGATCCTCTTACCCCCTAAAAACAGGGTGGCCGCTGCCTCTTTCTTGACGGTATCGGTGGTTAGGATGGCTTCTGCGGCCTCGTTTCCCCCTTCGGGGCTCAAAAGGGCAGCCGCTCTCCTTAAGCCCTCCTCCAGCTTTTCCATGGGCAGGGGAACCCCTATCACCCCGGTGGAGGCCACCACCACCTGCCAGGGAGGGCATCCCACCTCCTGGGCCACCAGCTGGGCCATCCTCCTGGCATCCTCGTATCCCCTCTGCCCGGTGCAGGCATTGGCATGGCCGCTGTTACACACTATAGCCCGGGCTTTGCCTTCCCGGGCCAGATTCTCCCGGGTAACCACCAGGGGAGCAGCCTGGACCAGATTGCGGGTATATACAGCACTGGCCACTGCCGGAACCCGGCTCACCACCAAAGCCAAATCCTTCTTTTTCCTCTTAAGCCCGGCATGGATGCCGGCCGCGGTGAAGCCTAAGGGAGCGGTGATGCCTCCAGGAATTTCCTGCAAATCTCCCACCTCTTCTACCTCCGTTTTTAGGGGCAAAGCCCCAATTCTTTAAGGGCAGTCTCTTCAGGGAAACCGCACATCACATTTAAATTCTGCACTGCCTGGCCCGCCGCCCCTTTGGTGAGATTGTCAATGGCGCTCACCACCACCACCCTGCCTGTCCTTTCATCCAGGGTCAAGTTCAAGAGGCAGTAGTTGCTGCCGTAAACCCAACGGGTATGGGGCCACACCCCAGGGGGCAAAAGGCGCACAAAGGGTTCCCCCTCATAAAATTCCCTGTAGAGTTGCCGCAATTCTTCCTCCGTAGCCGGCTGGGTCAGATTTCCGTAAATGGTGCTGAGAATCCCCCTTATCATGGGCACCAGGTGGGGGGTGAAGGTGACCTGCACCGGGCAACCGGCCAACCGGCTCATCTCCTGCTCCATCTCTGGAAGATGCCGGTGCCGGGCTACCTTATAAGGGCTGATGTTCTCCTGGCATTCCACAAAAAGGGTGGCCAGCTGGGGTTCCCTCCCCGCGCCGGAAACCCCGGATTTGGAGTCTATCACTATGCTCTGGGGATGGAGGAGACCCCTTTTCAGCAGGGGGGCCAGGGCCAGAATAACGCCGGTGGGATAACAGCCGGGATTGGCCACCAGACGGGCATCCTTTATCTTCCCCCGGTAGATTTCCGTAAGGCCATATACCGCCTCTTGCAGAAGGGAAAGGGGAGGGGGATTTAATTTATACCACTCTTGGTAAGTCTTGGGATCCTTGAGCCGGAAATCAGGGCCCAGATCTATCACCCTTACCCCCTTTTTAAGGGCCAGATCTGCCAGTTCAGCCCCGTGTCCATGGGGGAGGGCCAAGAATGCCACCTCTGCCTTTTCCAAAACGTGGGGTTCCAGCTCCTCGCATAGAAGCTCCCCATGTTCCAATAGAAAAGGGTAAACCTGGCTCAAGGTTTGGCCAGCAAATTTCCTGGAAGTGAGGCCCACCACCTTCACATAGGGGTGGCGGCTCAAAATCCGCATGAGTTCAGCCCCCGTGTACCCGGTGGCCCCCACCACAGCCGCTGCAAGCAAATCCCTCATCCTTTCAAGTTTTTTATAATTATACAATGATCTCGCATAATTTTTCAACAACTATTTCAAAAAATCCAGATGGGACTTGAGCACATATCCCACCTGGCCTTGCCGGGTCTTTATCCTACAATAAGGGGGCAGGGACGGATTTATAAATGAGGCCAGATCCTCCTCCTCCAAGACCGCCACCTCCTGGCCGGCGGCCAGGGGTAGCACCTCTACATACTTATTGCCCTGGAACTCCTTTAGGCTGGCGGCCTGGTTGAGGCGGGCCGTATAGAGGATCATGGCCTTCCAGGAGGGGTCCCAGCGATAAAGGCGCCTCAAAGTGCGCGTCCTCACCTCCCTCCTGGGGCCCTGGGGGTGGGGGAGTGGAAAAAGCTCTGGCGGCTTACAGTTTTTATCACCAGATTGCCCCCTTCCTTTTCTAGAGATATCTCCCCCTTCTCTTCTATCCCCTCCCAACCTTCTTCCTTTATGCCCAGCCATTTTTTCTGCCAAGCCTCCTCCCGCACCAGAACTTGGCGCCATATTTCTTCCAGACGGCTCTCCTCCCAATGGTAGAGCACATAGAAGCTATAGTTTCCATAAGCCCCCAGCCTTTCTTCCAGGCTCTGACGGGTGAGCAGGGCCTTCTTTTCCCCTCCAAGGATACCAGGCGCAGCTCTTCCAGGGGCAGGGTCACGACAAAACCGAGGGGCTGAAGGGTAGCCCCCTGCTTTTTGAAGATGCCCAGCACAGCCCGGTCCTTGCTCAAGGTTACCCCCACGATCCTGTCCTCGTCCCCACCAGGGGCAAATTGGCCCTCTAAATAGAGATGATAAATGTCCTGCCTTCCGCCTCCGGCCAATTCCTTTAAAAAGGCCTTCTCCTCTTCCCGGGGAGGATCCAGCGGCTGTTCCATTTTCCCCTAACAAGGGACAACATTCCCCTGTACCCGGTACCAGTAAGTACAGAAGGCCAAGAACAAAAGAAAAAGCCCCCGCGCCCAAGGCCCCTTCATCCTCATACTACCACCCCCGCACTAAATCTTTATTCGGAAAGCAGGGTTTATTTTCCGCATTTTGTCTGGGTTTTTAACCGCACGTCTGATTAAAATCTTCTCTGCCGGAAATTTTTTATGGTAAAATTTTTCTAGCTCAAGGGAAAAGAAGGGAATGCGGGATGAAAACCAGGGTCAGGAGAAACCTCAACAGGACGCCCTGGGGCTCTGCCAGCCGGGGCTTCAGAAGGGATCGGGGAAGAGCAGCCTGCCCTTTAACTCCTCCTGACTGGTGGTGGACTGCGGCGGGAACCTGGGCGTGGCCACCGGCGCGCCCAGGGACGCCGTGGTGCTGGTGGTCAAGACCGGCAGGGCCTCCGCCGACTGGACCGCGGACCAGTAGCTGAAGGCCTACGGCTCCAGCGCCGTGGTGGTGACCGCGGACCAGGCGGTGGTCCTGGAAGAGGCGGAAGGCGGCTTCGTGGGAAGGCTGGCGCGCTCCGCGGTCGGCCTTCCCGGAGCAAAGGAGGGTGAGGGTCCCAGGAACAGGCGCAAGCCCTGAGACGGGAGGCGGACAAAGCGGTCTAAAATCACAAAGGAGGGATTTTTAATGACCAGGATAAAGAAAATTGGCACTTTGCTGGCCGTCCTGCTGGCGGCCGCCCTGCTGTTGTCCGCTCCCGTGCGGGCCGAGATGGAGTACCGGTTTTCCGACAAGAACACCATCTTCAGCGAGTTCTC
>DRZV01000075.1 GCA_011375465.1 Neomoorella mulderi | reverse complement strand
CGGCCTTCCGGGAACAGGCAGGACCACTGCCATCAAGGAATTTTTGGAGGTCAGGGCCAAAGATAAACCCACCCCTCCCGATTGGTGCTACGTCTTCAATTTCAAGGATCCCTACGAACCCAAGGCCATAGAATTGCCTCCGGGTTGGGGTAAAGAGCTGGCCAGAGACATGAAGAACTTCATCTCGGCTGCCCGGCGGGAGATACCCAGGGCCTTTGAAAGCGAGGAGTACGTTAAAAAGCGGGACGAAACCATCGCTATATTCAATGAAAAAAAAGAGCGGCTTTTCCGGGAGCTCCATGAAAAGGCCCGCCAGATGGGATTCCTGCTCCAGCCAGCTCCCACGGGGCTGTTCATCATCCCCATGAAGGAAGGCCGCCCCATGGAGGAGCAGGAATTCGCCGCCCTGCCCAAGGAAGCCCAAGAAGACCTCATCAGGAGGAGAAAGGAGCTGGAGGCAGAGGTAACCAGCGCCTTTAGGGAGAGGCAGAATTTAGATCGCCAGGCCTATGAGGCCATAAAAGAGCTGGACCGGCAGGTGGTAAATTACATACTGGAATTTCTGCAAAAGGAATTGCAAGATAAATATCATTTTTCTCGCAAGGTCCTGGAATATCTGGAGGAGGTCAAGAAGGACATCCTCAATAACTTGCCACTATTCCGGGAAAGGGTGGAAGGGGAAGAGAGGAAAATGATGCCCTGGCTGATGCGGGAAGATCCCTTCCGCCGCTATGAGGTAAACGTGTTCATAGATAACAGTTCCACTTCAGGAGCTCCGGTGGTGGTGGAGTACAACCCCACCTTTAACAATTTGGTGGGGCGCATCGAGCGGGAAGCCGTTCTAGGGGCCCTGATCACCGATTTTACCATGATCCGCCCAGGTTCCCTCCACCGGGCCAACGGGGGATATCTGGTGATACCTGTGGAGGAAGTGCTGAAAAACCCCTTCGCCTGGGAAGGGCTGAAAAGATGCCTCCGGGAGGGCAAGGTCATAATAGAGGATATAGGGGAGCGCATTGGGCTTCTCACTACCAAAACTTTACAGCCAGAGCCCATTCCCCTGGATCTCAAGGTCATCCTGGTGGGCACTCCCTTGTATTACTATCTTCTCTACCTTTATGACCATGACTTCCACGAACTGTTCAAGGTTAAGGCTGAATTCGGGGTTACCATGGATCGCAATCCGGATAACATCAAAAACTACGCTGCTTTTTGCAGCGCCCTCTGCGCAAAGGAGAATTTGTTGCACCTGGACGCCTCGGCAGTGGCCAAATTGGTGGAATACGGTTCCCGGCTGGCGGAGGATCAGACCAAGCTTTCCACCCGCTTTGCCATCCTGGCTGATGTAATCCGGGAAGCCTGCTGTTATGCCAGGAAGGAAGGAGTTCAGTATATTTCCGCTAGCCATATAAAGCAGGCCATCGAAGCCAGATTTTACCGTTCTAATTTGATAGAAGAACGGATCCGGGAGATGATCGCCCGGGGCTTTATAAAAATAGAGGTGACGGGCCGCCGGATAGGCCAGGTGAACGGCCTTTCAGTCATAGACCTGGGAGATATAGCCTTCGGACGCCCCAACAAGATCACCGCCACGGTGGCCGCAGGCCGGGAGGGGATAATCGATATAGAGAGGGAAGCCCGGCTGGGAGGCCGTATCCATACCAAAGGGGTGCTGATCCTCAACGGCTATCTAAACGAAAAGTACCAGCGGGAGGCCCCCTTGACCTTGGCCGCCCGTCTGGTATTTGAGCAGAGCTACGAAGGGGTAGAAGGGGACAGCGCCTCCAGCGCCGAGCTCTTCGCCCTCCTCTCCGCCCTGGCCGACTTGCCCGTACGCCAGGACCTGGCGGTTACGGGTTCGGTGAATCAGAAGGGGGAGATCCAGGCTGTGGGAGGAATAAACGAAAAGATAGAGGGCTTCTACGATACCGTCAAGGTGATGGGGTTGACAGGAGAGCAGGGGGTTGTCATCCCCGCAGCCAATAAGGATAACCTGATGCTGCGGGAGGATGCGGTGGAGGCCATAAGGGAGGGCCGTTTCCACGTTTACTTTATAAATACGGTGGATGAGGGCATAGAGCTTTTAACCGGTGTGCCGGCAGGGGAGCGGGGCCCCGATGGCCATTTTCCTCCCGATACCGTCCACGGCCGGGTGGCCCGGAAATTAGAGGCCATGGCTGCCCAGATAAAGGCTAAAGGGGAGCGGGAGGAGAAAAAGTCTGACAATAAGGAGAAAGAGGAGGGAGATAAGGAGGGGGGCGATGGGGTGGAACTGCGATAATTTCCTTTACCCTAAGGGGCTCCTGTGCTAAAATCTAAGGGAGATTTTGAGGGCAGAAGGCCCCAGGTAATGCGGAGGTGATGGACGCTGTACATCAGCAGTTTGGGCTATCCCCGGATAGGGGAGAACAGGGAGCTGAAATGGCTTCTGGAATCTTACTGGGAAGGCAAAACAGGAGAGGAAGAGCTTCTAAATCAAGCCTACAAACTGGAAGAGGAGAACTGGAGACGCCAGAGGGATTTGGGGGTAGAAATACTGCCGGTGGGGGACTTCTCCCTCTACGACCACATGCTGGATTTGGCCGTGACCCTGGACCTGGTGCCGGGCCGGTTTAAGTCCCTCCAGGCGGCCTCCCCCTTACAGGTGTATTTCGCCTTGGCCCGGGGGGCAGAAGGCGTCAAAGCCTGCGCCTTAAAGAAGTGGTTCGATACCAACTATCATTACATTGTGCCTGAATGGGAGGGAGAACCCCGGCTGAAAGGAAATCCCTACCTGGAGTCTTGGGAGAGGGCCCAAAAATCTCTGGGTATCAAGGGTAAACCCGTGATACCGGGCCCTTTTACCCTGGTAAAGCTCTCGGGAGGTTATGAAGACTGGAAGAGGGCCCTTAGAAGCCTGGTGGAGCCCTATGGTCAGCTTTTAAAACAATTGGAAAAGGCCGGGGCTGAATGGGTACAGATGGATGAACCCGCCCTGGTTCTGGACCTGACGGCTGAGGAAATCCAGGAGATGTCCCGGGTTTACAGGGAACTGGCCGGCCTTACCGGGATCAAGATAATGCTGCAGACCTATTTCGGCTATCCCAGCTTTTACGAAGAGATAATCCGCTGGCCGGTGGCGGGCATTGGCCTGGATTTTGTCCAAGGCAGACATAAAAATCTGGAGTTTATGGAAAGACATGGTTTTCCCCCAGACAAAGTTCTGGGAGCAGGGGTGGTAAACGGCCGCAATGTATGGAGGGCAGACCTGAAGAACGCCCTTTCCCTGGTGAGGGGACTTTTAAAGAAAGTGGACCCGGAGCGGCTCTGGCTCCAGCCCTCCTGCAGCCTGATCTTTCTGCCCCTGACCACTGCCCGGGAAGAGGCCATGCCCTTGGCTTTAAGGGAAGGGCTGAGCTTCGCCCACGAGAGGCTGAAGGAACTGCGGATCTTGAAGACGGCCCTGGTTAAGGGTGAAGACGAGGTCAAGGAGGAATTGGAGAAGGCCTCCAGGGCCAGGGAATCTCTGGCTGCCATGCCGGGCCGGGTGGTGCCGGCGGTCCGGGAAAGGTTAGCCTCTCTCCAGGATAAAGATTTTGTCCGGGGGTTGGCCTATAAGGAAAGGAAGGTTTTACAGGAAAAGGCTTTCAACCTGCCGCTTTTGCCCACCACCTCCATAGGCAGCCTGCCCCAGACCAAAGAGGTGCGCTCGGTGAGGGCCCGCTGGCGCCGCGGGGAGATCTCAGATGAGGAGTACCGGGAGTTCCTGCAGAGGGAAATAGCCCGCTGGATAAAATTCCAGGAAGAGATCGGGATGGATGTGCTGGTCCACGGCGAATTCGAGCGCCCCGATATGGTGGAGTTTTTCGCCGCCAAGCTCCCGGGTTTTTATATAACCCAGAACGGCTGGGTTCAATCCTACGGTTCCCGCTGCACAAAGCCCCCCATTCTCTACGGCGATATCTGGCGGGAACAGCCCCTCACCGTGGCGGAGATAACCTATGCCCAGAGCCTGACTGCCAAACCGGTAAAGGGTATAATGACCGGTCCCGTTACCATGATGAAATGGTCCTTTGTGAGGGACGATATACCGGAAGAGGAGATAGCCTACCAGCTGGCCCTGGCCTTGAGGGATGAGATCAGGGAGCTGGAGGAGAAGGGGATAAGGGTGATTCAGGTGGACGAACCCGCCCTCAGGGAGGCCCTGCCTCTGCGGGAAGAATCCCGGGAAGCCTATCTGGGCTGGGCCACCAGATCTTTCCGCTTAGCCACTTCCCAGGTAAAACCGGAAACCCAGGTCCACACCCATATGTGTTACGGGGAGCTGGGAGAGGTGATCTCCGCCATCGAGGAGATGGACGTGGACGTGGTATCCTTAGAAGCAGCCCGGGGTGGAGAGGGCCTGTTACAGCGCCTGCAGCAGCACCCCTTCGCCCGGGGTATAGGTCTGGGGGTGTTCGACGTCCATAGCCCCTATGTACCGGAAGCGGACCAGATGGTCAGCTTCTTGCGCAGGATCTTGAAGATCTTTCGGCCGGAGCAAGTATGGGTTAATCCCGATTGTGGCCTTAAAACCCGACAGGAGCCGGAGACCAAGGAGGCGCTGGAACGCATGGTGGCTGCTGCTCGCCTCTTGAGGGAGGAATTAGCAAGATAGATCTATTGCCCTGGAATTTCCAGGGCAATGGATTTTTCCAGCCTTCTACGGGGAGAAGATCATGGAGCTCAAGTACAAGGTAAGCGCCATAATCCCGGCCTACAACGAGGAAAATACCATAGGTCAGGTGGTGGCCACCCTGAAGAGGGTGCCGGGCATCCAGGAGATCATCGTGGTGAGCGATGGTTCCCGGGATGCCACCGCTGAGGTGGCCCGGGCTCAAGGGGCCCAGGTAATCGAGCTCAAAGAAAATAAGGGCAAGGGGACCGCCATGATGGTGGGGGCCCGCAGGGCCAAGGGGGACATTCTCCTCTTTTTGGACGCCGACCTGGAGGGTTTGACCGCCCATCACGTCCTCTCCCTTCTTTCCCCTCTGTGGGAGGGCCGGGCAGATATGAGCATAGGGATTTTCCACCAGGGGCGTTTTTTTACCGACCTAGCCCAGAAATTGGCCCCCCATCTCTCCGGCCAGAGGGCCATCTTCAGGGATCTCTTCCTCTCCATGGATATAGAGGAGAGCCGTTTCGAAATAGAGCTCTGGCTCACCTCCGAGGCCCGGGCCAGGGGATGGCGCGTGGAGAAAGTGCCCTTGAGCAATATGACCCACGTGGTGAAGGAGGAAAAAAGGGGGCTCCGGCGGGGGGTTAGGGATAGGGTGGGCATGTACAGGGACATCCTCCGTTTCCTGTTCCGTTCCTGGAAAAAAAAGATAAGGACCAAACCCCTTATCCTGGTGGTGCTCCTCTTTTCTGTGCCTTTTTTGAGCCGGGAGATCAGCGTGGTCCGGAGGGCTTCGGCCTCCCAATTCCCCCTTAGGGAATGGGAGTGGCCGGCGGGAGAGGGGCGCTTTTTGATAATAGCTCCCCATCCCGACGACGAGAGCTTAGGTGTAGGCGGGCTCATCTCTTCTGCCCGCAAACGGGGATATCCGGTCAAGGTGGTCTTCATGACCAACGGGGACGGCTTTTTGAGGGGGGTGAAGAAGTGGAAAGGGTATCTGCCCACTTCTCCCGAAGATTTTTTGCAGTATGGCCAGTTGAGGCAGCAGGAAGCCCTGGAGGCCCTCTCCGTCCTGGGAGTACCCCCCCAAGATATCATCTTCTTGGGATATCCCGACGGAGGTCTGGCCCCCATCTGGTTCAATTATTGGGGGCAGATACCCTATACCGCCGTATATACCAGGAAATCTGAAGTCCCCTACCCTCTATCCTATCGTTACCGTCAGCCCTACACCGCCAGCAACCTGTTGGCCAACCTCGAGGAGATCATCGAAACCTGGCAGCCTACAGATATATTTGTAACCGATACCAGCGATAGCCACCCTGACCACTGGGCCAGCGGGGCCTTCCTGCAGGTGGCCTTGAGCTCGGTTCAGGCCAGGCATCCCGAATATCGGCCCAGGCTATATACTTATATAATCCACAGCGGAGCCTGGCAGACCATTCCCGTGATGGAGCCTCAGAGGAAGATCCTATTGCCTCCTAATTATTTCCTTTCCCGAGATATCCAGTGGTACGAATTTCTCCTCTCTTCCGACATCCTGGACAAGAAGAAGAGGGCCATCGCCGCCCATAAGAGCCAGCACCTGGTTATGAGCGCTTTCCTGCACAATTTTGAACGGCCCAACGAGATCTTTATCAGCTGTCCGGTTCAGAGGATCAAGAGGGCTTCTTTTTACGGTTACTGGCCCCAGGAAACCCGCATCAAGGCCCTGCCCCCCTCCAAGGCCCTCCTCAAAAGGATAGAAAGGGGCGGCCTGAAGGAAGCCCGCATCCTCCAGGAGGAATCCAATCTAAGGATCAGGCTTGACACCTATGGCCATAAGGGGCTGAAGGTCCATTACTGGATATGTCTGTACATTTTCTCGCCCCAGGGGGATGAAGTGCGGCGCTTTATTCTCCGCTTCGATCAGGAGAGACCCAGAGCGGATATGCTCCTCTGCCCTCGGGATTATGACGGAAACGCCATAAAGGTGAAAAGGGATGGGGAAAGCTGGGAGATCTTCTTGCCCAGGGTTATAAAAGAAGGCGATGCCTTCATAATGTTCTCTGCCTCCGCTGCTTGGGGTAAAATAAACATGGACCGCATCCCGTGGTGCCTGTTACATCTAGAGGGGGAAGGCTAGTGGGAACACTCCGGTGGGGCCTGGAGGAAGAGGTCTTCATCACAGAACCCTTACGCCCCACCCTGCAGTCCCTTTATTATCTGGCCAGGCTTCTCTGGAGAAATCCTCGGAAATATTATCTGCATACTGCCTGCAACTTCACCCGGGGAAGGGATTGTTTAGGGGGGTTGATGAGCAGCGTGGAGATATCCACGGGGGTTCACAGGGATGTGGGCTCCCTGGTGGAGGATCTGAAAGGCAGGCGCCAGGAACTGGCCCGAGCTTGCCCCAGCCTCCTGGTGCCCCTGGGCCACCTTCTCGATCGGGAAGAACCCACCAATATATCCGGAATGCACATCCACATAAGCGGGTTTTCCGATTGGGAGAAGGCCTACAGAAACGTGGTATACTTCCTGCCCCTCCTGGCCCTGGCCATGGCCAATTCCCCGGTGGCGGGCAACCGGCCCTTCGGCTATTCCTATCGCTGGGCCCACGGTTTTGCCCTGGGCCCTCTACGGCCTGACAGGTATTATCGCTTCCAGGACGTGATCCACGCCAAGAGGTTGAAGACTTTGGAGATAAGGGTTTTCGATCCCGTGTGGGATCTGGACCGGATAAGGATACTGTTGGAGTGCTTGGAGGCCCTGGTAACCTCTCCTAGAGAATATCCGGGAGACATAGAGGTGTATAACCAGCTGCGGTTCAGGGTGGCCCGAGAGGGGTATATCGAAGATCTGCGGCGCCTCTACAGGGAACTGGTGAAGCTATACCCCTTACCCGAGGATTTTTTATCCTCTCCTCCCGCGGTTCAGGTAAGGGATTTATGGGAAAGGGAAGGGACGCTTTCCACCTACAGCGCCTTGGATAACGCCTATAGAAACGGCGTACTGGCCCCCAGGCCCCTGCCTGCTGTGGAGATAAGCCCCTTCTTGATGCTGGTGGGCTTTTTGGGCTACTATCTTCCTAGAATTCCCTATAACCTAAAGAAGGTGTGGAGCGAATGGTAGTAGTTATATTTAAGATTTTATTGTCAGTCCTCCTCCTCTTAGGAGGGGCATTTTTCTATCTCCACCATGTCTGGTTCTACCGGGATCCCCGGAGGGTACCTCCCCAGGGGGAAGAGCTGATCCTGTCTCCTGCTGACGGGCAGGTGGTTTACATCAAGCCTTTCGCCCAGGGCAAGGTGGAAGTCAACAAACTGGGGGAGACCATACCTTTAGAGGAGATCCTCAAAGCCCCGGGCGGGGGCGATAGGTGTTCGTAAGTGGGCATCTACATGTCCCCTCTGGACGTCCATTACAACTATGCCCCCATCGAGGGAAAGGTGGGGGATATAGTCCACATCCGGGCTAAGAT
>DRZV01000032.1 GCA_011375465.1 Neomoorella mulderi | reverse complement strand
TTGGGTTCGTAGGGATCCTTGAAATTGAAGACGTAGCACCAATCGGGAGGGGTGGGTTTATCTTTGGCCCTGACCTCCAAAAATTCCTTGATGGCAGTGGTCCTGCCTGTTCCCGGAAGGCCGGCAGCGAAAATATGAAAACCAGGCAGTTCCATCTCTAACCCAAAGGCCAGCGCCCGGGTAGCCCTTTCCTGTCCCACTATACTCTCCAGGGGCTTAATGGAATCGGTTTTTAAGTAGTCCAATTCCCTTTCACAGCAAACGGCCCTTACCTCTTCTGGAGTGGCCCGTCGCAAAGGATATTTCCTCCCCTCTTTGATCTTTATATAATTCATTCTTCCCCCAAGTTATAGATTTTCCTGCTTGTAATGTTTCAGGAATATTTTTTATCTGCGGCAGGAAAAAAGGAGATATATCGAATTGATAATTACTAACATTAAAAAGGGGAAGAAAACATATGGGGCAGAGAGATAGTGCCCGGGGTATATGCTGTGGGAGTGGTGGACTGGGATCGGCGCCTCTTCGAAGATCTCATGCCCATCCACCAGGGCACTTCTTATAATGCTTATCTCATCAAGGGCTCAGAGAAAACGGCCCTGGTTGACACGGTGGATCCAGCCAAAAAAGATGAATTTTTCTCTAACCTCAAAAAGGTAGGGGTAGAAAGGCTGGATTACATCATCTCCAACCATACAGAACAGGATCATTCCGGCTGTATACCCGATGTGCTCTCCGCCTATCCCGGGGCCAAGGTGGTGACCAATACCAAATGCAAAGAACTGTTGATGGACCACCTTCACCTGTCGGAAGACGTCTTTGTGGTGATTCAAGACGAAGAGAGCCTTTCTCTGGGGGACAAGACCCTGGTGTTCAAGCTGGCCCCCTGGGTCCACTGGCCGGAAACCATGTTCACTTACCTGGTGGAGGACAAGATCCTCTTCACCTGCGACTTCCTGGGCTCCCACCTGGCCACCAGCGAGCTGTTTGCTGTGGAGGAAGAAAGGGTATATATAGGAGCCAAATCCTACTATGCGGAAATAATGATGCCCTTCCGGGATCACGTGAAAAGGCATCTGGAGAAGATAGAAAAGCTCCCTCTGGCCTACATCGCCCCCAGCCATGGACCTGTATACCATAAACCGGAATTTATACTGCAAGCCTACCGGGACTGGTCTTCCGATGAGGTGAAAAACAGAGCGGTCTTGGCCTGTGTATCCATGCACGACAGTACCGCCCTCATGAGCGAATATCTGGTGGAAGCCCTGGTCAACCGGGGTATAACTGTGGATCGTTTTAACCTGACCTACACAGAGCTGACCAACCTCTCCATGGCCCTGGTGGATGCAGCCACCATACTGCTGGGCACCCCCACCATGCTGGTGGGCCCCCATCCCTTCGCCCTTTCTGCCGCCTATCTCATAAACGTCCTCCGGCCCAAGGCCAGGCTGTTGGGCCTCTACGGCTCCTACGGCTGGGGTAGCCGGGTGGTGGACATAATCAACCAAAACTTGAGGCTCCCCCAGGCCAAGACCTTGGAACCGGTTCTGATCAAAGGGCTTCCTCGGAAGGAGGATTTCCAAAAACTAGATAATCTAGCTGAAGAGGTAAAGAGGCACCATCAAGAATGGGGCCTTCTTGCATAAAACCCCTCCCTACAGAGGGCCGTCCGCCTAGGGACGGCCCTTTGCTTTAGAAGATAAAAACGATTAAAATAGACCCAGCTAGCTTATCGGAGGAGGGTCCGCCTTGAAATGCAGGGTATGCAAAGCTCCCGCCTTCATCAAACTGCCAGCCCATAACACCGCCTTCTGCCCCCAACATTTCCAGGAATTTTTCCTCCGACAGGTGGAACGCACCATAAAAAAATACCGGATGTTGCCCCCCGGGGCCAAAGTGGCGGTGGCCCTGTCGGGGGGGAAGGATTCCCTGGTTACAGCTCTGGTGTTGAAGCTTTTGGGCTACCAGGTATGGGGATTTTTCATAGATCTGGGCATAGAGGAAAACGATTTTTCCGCCGCTTCCCGGAGGGCGGTGGAAGAATTCTGCAGCAGGGAAAACCTCCCTTTGGAGATCTTCAGCCTGAAGGAACATTTCCATAAGACCATATCTCAGCTGGCCCTCAGAGAAAAAAAGACATGCGCCCTCTGCGGGGTGACCAAAAGGCATCTCATGAACGAATATGCTCTGAAAATAGGCGCCTATGCCCTAGCCACCGGCCATACCCTGGACGACATGGCCGCTTCCCTTCTGGCCAATCTCTTCCGCTGGGATCTTCACTACCTGTCCAAGGGGTTACCCCACCTGCCCCCAGAACCCGGTTTTGCCCGCAAGATTAAACCCCTGGCCCTGCAGGGCGAAAGGGAGATCCTGGCCTTCGCCCAGCTCCACGAAATTAAACCGGTGGAGGCGGCCTGCCCCTATGCCCGGGAGGCCAAATTTAAGCGCTATAAAGCGGCTCTGGATATGCTGGAAGAAAAATCCCCGGGCATCAAGAGGTATTTTTACGAGGGCTATACCCGTCATGCCCACAGGTTTCGAGAAGAAACCGCCCGCCCCCCTATGATGTCCTGCCTCGTATGCGGCTTCCCTTCGGTTAGCCCCATATGCACCTTCTGCCGCACTTGGAGAGAAGAGGAAGCCCGCCAGAGGATGGCCAAAAAAGAGCCGGAATGCTATAATGGGCACAAATCCTTTGAAGATGAGGTGGAAAAATGCAAAGACGGGTAGAAGAAACCCTGGAAAAGATCCGGCCTGTTCTCCAGGAAGATGGGGGAGATGTGGAACTGGTGTCGGTGGAAGAGGATAAGGGCCTGGTCAAGGTGAGGCTCACCGGCGCCTGCGGGAACTGCCCCTTCGCCCTCATGACCTTTAAGGGTGTTATAGAACAGATATTAAAAAAAGAGGTCCCGGAAGTGAAAGAGGTGCAGGCGGTATAAAAAGGGCCCCCTTAACAGGGAGCCCTTTTGGCTCTGTACCCGGCAAAAAAGGGGATTGGGCAGAAGCGACAAACCTCAAACCTCATGTCTTCTTTATTCAAATACTCCAAGACTTCCAAAGGATGCCCATCTACCTTGACCTTGGGCCATATCTTCTCGATATATCCCTGGGGATCTATCAGGAAGGTGGTGCGGACCACCCCCATGGTCCGACGCCCGTATGCCTTCTTCTCCTGCCAGACCCCATAGGCCTGGAGCACTTCCTTCTCGGGATCGGCCAGAAGGGGAAAAGGCAGCTGCAACTTTTGGGCAAACCTCTGATGGCTGGCTATAGAGTCCGGGCTCACCCCCAGTACCGCTGCTCCCAATCTGGCGAATTCCCCGTACAAATCCCTGAAACCCTGAGCTTCCCGGGTGCAGCCCGAGGTATTATCCTTGGGGTAGAAATACAGCACAACCCATTTGCCTCGGTAGTCCTTAAGATCGTGGATTTTACCCTCCTGATCGGGGAGACGGAAATCAGGGGCGGCCTCCCCTGGGTTCAACATGGGATCACCCCTTTCAAAGCTTTACAGGTAAAAAGCCCTCCATTTTTACCCCCTGAGGGTTACACGGCAAACCACCGCTCCCACGTAGACCCCGGCCTCGGCCGCTTTCCTCAGGGCCTGGGCAAAAGCGGGATCCTGCGCCTCATTGGGAGCAAAGGAGTGGGCGTCTTCCCTCTGGACCACGAAGAGCACCGCGCCTTCCCAGCCCTCCAGCACCCTCTGCCGCAGCTCCTGCAGGTGTCTGGTCCCCCTGGAAGTGGGGGGCGTCGGGGAAAAGCCCTACCCCGCTTTTCACCAGGGTGACAGATTTCACCTCCAGAAGCAGCCTCTTCCCCCTGGGCCCCTGCAGGTAAAAATCAAAGCGGCTGGATCCCAGCCCGTATTCTCCTTTTATCTTTCTATAGCCGACAAAAGGGGATAGGGCTTCGCTTTCTAAAGCCAGAGCTGTAAGCTTGTTGGGCAGGTTGCTGTCTATACAGACCAGCACGTCCCCGTGCTGGACCACCAACAGACGCCCCCGGGTTTTGCGATCCCCTCCGTGGGGGCTGAACCACACCCTGGCCCCTTTCACCAAGAGTTCTGCCATGCGTCCCGAGCTGGGCACATGGACCAGGAGGAGTTCTTCCCCCTGGAGCAGCTGGGCAGAAAAACGATTCAGCCTCCTTATGAAAAAGGCCTCGACCAAACCCGGGGGGGAAGGGATAAAAGGGCTTCACCAATTTTTCCCCTGGTGATCCCTGAAATCCCACGAAGATAAAAATTCTTCCAGTTCCTCCACCACCTCCGGAAGGCTTATTGCCCGGGCTTCCCTCTCGGTGATGGGGCGCCCCCAGGAGTACCCTCCTTCCCTTTCCTCGCCCTCCTTCAACGGCACCTCCCTGTTCTTAAACCATCTGCGGGCTACCGGAGCGGGGGAATGGAAACAGAAGCGGTGACCCTCTCCGGTTACGATAAACTCATAGAGGCTGTAATAATCCTTTTGCCTCCTGCACTGGGGACATCCTCCGGTGGAGCGGGCATATTCCAGGTAGTTCATCTTCTGGCTCCACGCCTTTTTCCGGCATTGCCAGCACAGTTCCACGCGCTCCTCGCCCTGGATGAAGTAAATCTCCAGACCATCCTCTCTGCCGAATTCCCGGGCCCATAGGGCCAAAACCCGCTCCTTTAATTCATACAGGTAGGCCTCCCCTGCTTTGGCATAGTGATTCAAATGATAGAGATAAAAAGCCGCCCTCAAAAGGGCTGCCCGGCGTTCCGGAAGAAATTCTAAAGATTGTAGAAATCTTTCCTTATGCCGTTGATACTTCAGCCAATGCTGGGGGTAACTCTGCCAGCCTTCCTCCTGACGTCCCCAAAAGAATCTATCCCTATTAGCCCATTGTTTCAAGATGCGGGGTAACCTTTCCTTTAAGGCTTCTACCTCCTCCACGTCATAAAGTTTGACTTCTCCATAGCGGTTATTGGCCACCTCTCGGGCCTCCAGATAGCCCTCCGAGGAGAGCCTCTGAACCTGCCTAGGGGTAAGGTTCAACATTTCACAGACCTGAACCGTGGTGAGGAAACAGGATTGATCCATGGATCCTTCACCCCCCAGATCTTTTTCTATAGAGGCTTTGCTTTTTCCCCCCATATAACCAAACTATGATGGGCTGGCATATTCTATTAAAAAGGGGTGAGACCATGTCCTACTTCTATCCCAAACCTCTTAGATATCAATCCCTCTATGGCATCTCCCAGTTAACTTTAACAGAACATTATAAAATATACCTGGGCTACGTGGAGAGGACCAACGAGATAAGATCCCTGCTCCTCTCAGCCGACAGAGCGAAGGCGAACGCCACTTACAGCCCTTACCGGGAGCTGAAACTAGAAGAAACCTACAGCCTCAACGGCATCAAGCTCCACGAGCTCTACTTCGAGAATCTGACCCCTATGGGAGAAGGGGAACCGGAGCAGGAGCTGCTCCTCTATTTGGGGCGCTCCTTCGGGTCCTGGGAAAAATGGAGGGAGGACTTTACCGCCTTGGGCATGTCTGCCCGGGGTTGGGCCATCATGGCCCTGGATCTGGACGAAAAAATAAGAAATTTCCTGCAGGATGCCCACAACCTAGGGGAGATCACCCGTAGCCTCCCCCTCCTGGTGCTGGACGTCTATGAGCATGCCTATTTTCTCGACTACATGACCGACCGGAAAGGATACATCGAAGCCTTCTTCCGAAATATCCACTGGGGTGTGGTCAACAGGAGGTTCCGGCAAGCCCTGGCTGCCTGTAATGCCTGTTACCCCTTTTTTCTACCCCTTGACCTGTAAAAGGCCAGCGGCAGGCCCAAAAGGGTGAAGGCGAGCCATATACCCCCAAAGAGGCTAAAAGGGGCTAAGGGATGACGGCAAAATAGCAGAACATAGAGGGGCCACAAGGGTTGCCACAGGGCATGGAGAAGCCCGCTGTAAAAAATACCCCCAGGGTGCTGAAGAAAGGCCTCCGCTTGCCTCCCAAAAGGGCATACAGGGGCAGGAGCAGGCGCTTGCTGGTAGGGGAGCGGCGGGTGCTCCAAAAATAGGCGTAGGCCTCCGGGAGTTTTCCCTCTTTTACAAGCCTCGCTATCTTCTGGCGCACCGGATAGTCCTTTTTGCTGGAGCTTTCTTTCAACCAGGCGCGCAGATGGGGGTCGTATCCGGGCACCCACCGGGATAATAATCGGCGCACCATCCAGGGCAAAAGGATTTTGGGCGGGGAATAGGCCCAAGGGTAAAGCCTGGCCGCCAGCCATCCCCAGATACCCCCCTTCTGCCGCCATTCCTCCAGAGGCAGGTACTCCCCTAAAAATCTCCCGGTGGGGCATGAGGAGAAATACTCCAATGTGGCTGCCAGTATGGATAACCATCCCCTCGCCAGGCGTCTAGTACCCATAGTTTTCACCGTCAATATCCCCAGCTGGAATTGACCCATCTGGAGGGGAGGGGAAAATGGGCATTTAAAAAGATCAGGGTTCCCCGGGCCAAAATATGGGAAAACCTCCAGAGGACCCCCTCTTCAGCCTCCGATGATCCCGGTTGTATACCGGAAGATCAGGAGCCCACACCAGGCGAAACCCCTTCCTTCACCATCCTCAGTACCAGATCCGTATCCTCATTGCAGTTGAGCTGGGTATTGAATCCCCCTACCGCCAGGGCTGCCTCCCTTCGCAAGCCCAGATTGGATCCTGAAGCCGCCGGAAAACCCAGAGAGCTGAGGACCCTCTGCCCAAAAGAAAAAAGTCGGTAGTAACCTTCATAACCGCCGGCGGAGAGCTTGGGCCCATAAAAGCCGTCCTTTTGCAAATAATTTAGTATTTTCTGGAAATAATCCCTTGGAAATACCACGTCAGCATCGGTATGCAGGACCCAGGAGGTGGAAACCAGCTGCAAGCCCGCCTGTCTTTTTTGCGCCACATTGCCCTTACAGGTGAGCACCCGGGTGTTGTGGGGTCTGGAGGTTTTTATTATATGGGCGGTGCCGTCAGAGCTGTCGTCCACGACTAAAAGGGGCACCTCAGGAGGTAGGCTTTTCAAAAAATGGGGAATGTTATGGGCCTCGTTCTTGGTGGGCAACACCACAGTCACGGGATACATTTTTACCCCCCTAACTGGCCTTGAGGGCAGCGCTTCCAGACGTGATTTTTATATAAGTATCCAGGACTATCCCCAAAGCTTTTTCCCATGTCCTCTCTTCCGCATGGGACCTGGCCTGGCGGGAAAGGGCCTCCTTCAGCTGGGTATTCTTCAAAATCTGCAGGGCAGCCCTGGCCATATCTCTGGGGGAGTGGGGTTCACAGGGACAACCGTTATAGCCGGGTATCAGGTTTTCTTTGACCCCCCCAGCTAAGGGGGCCACCACCGGCAGGCCCGAAGCCATGGCCTCCAGTATCACATTGCCATATGTCTCCGTGACCGAGGGGAAGAGGAAGAGGTCGCAGGAAGCGTAAAGCCGGCTCAAATCCCGTCCCTTTGCTAAACCCAACAGCACCACCCCCTCCTGTGCTTCCCTCTCCAGCTTTCCCTGCAGAGGGCCTTCTCCCGCCATCAGCAGTTTAGCCTGGGGGAATTCCTCCCGGATGAACTTCAAGGCGGCCATGGCCACCTGCGGCTCCTTCTCCAGCGCCAGGCGGCCTACATACAGAAGAAGGGGGCCCGGGCCCCAGGACCTCCTCCAGGCCTCATCCCTATGCCGGGGATGAAAAGCCTCGGTATCCACACCCCTTCCCCACCGGACCAGATTGGGGACCCCCAGGGATTTGAGGATGTCACCATAAACCTCACAGGGGTAGAAATTCACCAGACACTGCCGGTGAAACCAGGCTATATACTGCCAGGCTAAGGAAGACAGAAATGGAAAGCCGTAAAAGGATAGATATCCGGGTATATCCGTGTGGAAGGAAGCGGCCACCGGCACCCCCCGGCGACGGGCCCAGCAGAGCCCCGTCCATCCCATGGAATACTCTGTAACTAAATGCACTATATGGGGAGCAAAAGCGGAAAGTTCCTTCCCCAGCCGGCGGTGAGCCAAACCCAGCCGCATCTGGGGATAAAAGGGCACGGGCAAACCCCAGCAGCGGTGCACCCGGCGTCTCCGGCCACCTCTCCCCCACCCCTCTCCAAGTAAACCTTTAAAAAGGCTATAAAACCGGTCTCGGCTGGCTCAAGGGCTGCCACAAAGCATTTGACCCCCTTCTTTTCCAGAAAGCCCAACAGCCTCTCCAGGGTCCTGGTAACCCCATTAACCTGGGGTCAATAGGTATCGGTAAAAAAGCCACCCTCATGGGATCTCGCCACCTCCTGCCCCGGCCAAAGGCCTATCCTTGCCTCCTTTCAGTAGAATATTACG
>DRZV01000026.1 GCA_011375465.1 Neomoorella mulderi | reverse complement strand
GGGTAGGGGAAGGGGCCGGTTCTCCAGGCGGGTCCGGATGGCGGTGAGGAGCCAAGGGTTGCCCAAGCAAGACCGACCCACCATCACCCCGTCGCACCCTGTGAGCTCCATCATGGTCACGGCGTCTTCCGGGGTCTTTATATCCCCGTTGCCTATGACGGGGATATAGACCGCTTCCTTGACCTGGCGGATGCATTCCCAGTCCGCCCGGCCGCTGAACCCCTGCTCCCCGGTGCGGCCGTGCACCACCACGGCGGCGGCCCCTGCCTCCTCTGCCCTCTGGGCCGCTTCCACCGCCTTCATCTCCTTCTCCCCCCATCCCTTGCGCATTTTCACCGTCACCGGTACAGGTCTGGCCGCCTCCACCATCGCGGATATTATGGCCTGAGCCCGGGGAAGATCCCGCATAAGGGCTGCCCCTTCCCCGTTTTTGACCACCTTGGGAGCCGGGCAGCCCATGTTGAAATCCACCACCTGGGCCCCTTGGGCCACGGCCAGCCGAGCCGCCTCGGCCAATACCTCCGGATCCCTGCCGAAAAGCTGAACCGCCACTGGCCCCTCTTCTCCTTCCAGGTTCAGCATGTCCATGGTCTTCCGGTTCCTGTGCACCACCCCCTGGGCGCTTATCATTTCCGTGTAGGTAAGGGCTGCCCCTGCCCTATGGGCCAGGATGCGAAAGCTCTTATCAGAAAAACCCGCCATGGGGGCGGTGAGGAGAGGGGCTTCCAGGGTCAGAGGGCCTATTCTAAGACATTTCTTCATAGAAAATCCTCAAGCCCTCCAGAGTCAAAAAGGGCTCCACCGCGGCTTCTTCCTTCAGAAGAGGAGCCATAAGGTAAGATAGCCCTCCGGTGAGCACCCTTTTAAACGGACAGCCCAACTCCTGGCCAATCCTCTCCAGCATCCCTTCGGTCAAACTGGCGAAACCGAAGATGAATCCAGATTGGAGGCTGGAAACGGTATTTTTGCCGATGACCCCTGGGGGGATATCCAGATCCACCTGGGCCAGCCTGGAGGCTTTTTGCAAAAGGGCCTCCCAGGATACCATTATCCCAGGGGCGATGGCGCCCCCCAGGTATTCCCCCTCAGGGGATATCACGTCGAAAGTGGTGGCTGTGCCGAAATCCACCACCACAGTATATCCCCCGTACTTCCTGTGGGCAGCCAGGGCATTGGCTATCCTGTCCGCCCCCACTTCCCGGGGATTATCCACCAGCAGGGGTAAGGGGCTCTCCTGGGGATCGAGGAGGTGGACAGGGCAGCCCAGGGAGCGGAAGACCTCCTTCCATAAAACGGTCAAGGGGGGAACCACCGAAGCCAGGGATACGGCCTCCAGATTTTCTAAAATAAAGCCCTCTTGATGGGTCAGGGCCCGCAACAGCAAAAAATACTCGTCCCGGGTTTTGCGGGTATCGGTGGCCAGTCGCCAATGGCCCAGGAGGGTGGATCCTTGGTAGAGGCCCAGCAGAATCTGGGTATTGCCTATGTCCACAGCCAGCAGCACATGACCACCTTCCGAAATGAAATTCCGTTTTTCTAGTTTTTCTATAAGAATATAGCACAGCTGAAAGAAATAAAAAAGCCCTAGCTACCATCGGCAATAGCCCTCTTCCAGCCAGGGACAGCCAGAACATATGGCAAGGATCTTCTCCCGGTCCAATCTGGCCTCCACCAAGTATTGGGCTTGAGACCAGGGGAGCCTGCTTCCCGGGGGCAAGCCCAGGAAATCCAGGGTCAGGGCATCCCTGTGGAAGGCCCAGCGGCAATCGGGGGTATCCTTGAGGGGACAGGCCCAGCACCAGGGATCATGATGGGAGATCAAGACGATGGGCTTATCCCGGCTCTGCCACAGCCGCAGGGTGCGCTTCACCCTACGGACGAAACCGGGGCTATAGCCGTGTCCCCGGAACTGGCGGGCGCAGAGCAGGTGATGGGCCCTCACCTGGTAAAAATCTATCATACCGATACAGCTGAGGGGGAGGGAAATTTTATAAGCCTGCCCGGCCGAGGCTTCACCTCCGGGGCTGGCCGGGAGAGATAGGCGGATACCTGGGAATTTTCCCTTATGGCAGCCTTTATGCCCTCCGGATCCTTCTCGGTCTTTATAAGGGTCTTCCAGGCGTTCAGGTGTTCCTCCCTATGGAAGTCAGATCCGGCCACGAATTTCAGCCCTTTCTCCCATATATCATAGAAAAAATCATAGCGGTTGGCAATCTCCCAGGCGTCAAAGAGGTGGCGGTATTGTTCCATATTTTCCTTAAGATGCTGGCAGGAAAAAGTGGGACCCTTCTCAAAGCTCCTCCGGCCGGGATGGGCGGCGATGGCCAGAGCCCCCTGCTGCCGGAGCCCCTCCACGATCTCCTCTACTGTGAGATCGGGATCTATAAAATCCTTGACGTCTATCCCCACGATGTGGTAGCAACCCCGATCGTTGGTTATCTCCCATCCGGGCAGGACCAGCATCCTATACTCTCTCCAGGCCCGCCTGGCCTCCTCCCTTACCGCCTTCAAGTAAGAGTTGAAAATCCCGGGCAGCAACCCCACAGGTTCGCCCCTAGACCTCCTCTGCTCCAGGGTATAGGCGTCGAACACGTGATCGGTGATGGCGATAACATCGAAGCCGTGGCTGCCGTACAGATCCACCACTTCCCGGATTGAAAGGTGGCCGTCGCTCCAACGGGTGTGGATGTGGAAGTCTCCCAGAAGCCATCCTTTCCCTTTAGGGGTCAAATCTGTTCTCCCCTTCGACGATGATCTCTGAATATCAGAGTATCACATAACCTTGTTATATCAGGCAAGAAAAGGTTAAAAAGTATAACAGAATTTTATACTATTTATAAGCTAATGGAAGGAAGGTCATTGGGCTGAACTCAGCGGCATTGCTTAAGAGCATGCCTAGGCGGGGAAGGCCGGTTTCGGCAAATCCGGACCTTAAGGTTCAGGGGACCTGTTATATCTAAAAGTAATGCTTTGTATGAAGGTTTTTAGGTAAAAAGGTCGAAAAGGTTAACTTAAAACCTGGTTAGGAGGGGGAAAGTGAAAAATAAGTGGTTCAAAATTGTCCTGGGTTCCATGGCAGCGGCCTTGCTGGCCCTGAGCCTCTGGGGCTGCTCAGCCAAAACAAAACCCCAGGCAGAGGAAGAAAAGGTGCTCAACGTGTATGGGGCTTTTGGAGGGGTCAAGGAGATAATAGAGGAGTTTGAAAAGGACACCGGCATAAAGATAAATTATGTGTCCATGTCCTCGGGTGAAGCCTACTCCCGCATCAGCGCGGAGAGGAACAACCCCAGCGCTGATGTGTGGCTGGGGGGAGGTATAGACGCCTTTATAAAGGCCAAAGAAGAGGGGTTGCTCCAGCCCTATCAATCCCCCAACGCGAAGGAGATAAACCCCAAGTTTGTGGACAAGGATCATTATTGGACCGGGGTAAACCTGGTCACCATCGGGCTTATAGTCAATACTAAACGGCTGGAAAATAAGGGGTTGCCTGAACCCAAAACTTGGGATGACCTTATCAAGCCCGAATATAAAGGGGAGCTGATAGCCTCCAATCCCACCATATCCGGCACCGCCTATTTCACCATAGCCGGCATCCTGCAAATGAAGGGGGAACAGGAGGGGTGGAAGTATCTGGATAAATTCTATCAGCAGACCCCCTTCCTCACCAAGACGGGATCCGGCCCTGGAGACGTGGTGACCAGCGGAGAGTACTGCTTGGGGGTGGTCCCCGACCCCCACAATGTATCGGTAGAAAAATCCGGGGCTCCGGTCAAGGGCGTGTATCTGGATAAGGTGCTGTGGTGGCCTTCCCCCGTGGCCATGATAAAGGGCTGCAAGCATCCCAAGAATGCCCAAAAATTCGTAGATTGGGTGCTCTCCAAGAAAGGACAGGAGTTCATCGCCAAGGTCTGCCCTCGGGTACCGGTCAGGGACGACATCACCCCTCCGGAATTTGTCCCCAACCCTAAACAGCTACACTTCATCGATATGGATTTCTTATACTGGAGCAAGAAGAGGGATGAGATCCTGGCAGAATGGAGCAAGAGGTACCAGGCCCTGGTGACCAAATAAAGAGGGGGCGCAACCGCGCCCCCTTTCCCTAGGAGGAGGAAAAAAGTGGCCTTAGAAGGGATTAGACACTTCCGGCGGGAATTGGATTTGACCCGGGGGGTTTATCATCTGCCTTACCTGGCCGGCTTCCTTTTTATTTTGATCTTTTCCTTATACCCCATAGGGGCGGTGCTGGTGCAATCCTTCCGAGATCGCAGGGGCTTTACCCTGAAATACTACCAGACCTTTTTCCAAGATCCTTATTATTACACCATCATCTTTAACAGCCTCAAGGTGGCTTTCTGCACTGCTGCCATAGCCCTAACCCTGGGCACCCTCTTCGCGGTGCTGGTGTACAAAACCGACCTGCCGGTGAAAAAGCTGCTCCAGGCCGGGGTACTGCTGCCCATGATCACTCCAGGCTATATAGTGGCCCTGGTTTATGTATATCTCTTCGGCCGCAACGGGCTCATCACCTGCCGGCTCCTGGGACTGGAGCCCAATATATATGGCTGGAAGAGCGTGGTCTTCCTCCAGTCCATCGGCGCTACCGTTACCGCCTTTTTGCTCATCTCCTCGGTGCTGCTCACCATACCCCAGGAGGTGGAGGAAGCGGCTGCCAACCTGGGCTCTTCCGAAGGGGAAATTTTCCGGAGGGTAACCCTTCCCCTGCTCTGGCCCGGCATCCTCAGCGCTGGCCTTTTGATCATTATGGGTTCCATTGCCGATTTCGGTACCCCCATAATCGTAGGGGGCAATTTCCACACCCTGGCCAGCGCCGCCTACTTCGAGATTATAGGGAAGTTCAACCCCAACATGGCCGCCACCTTGAGCGTGTTTTTATTGCTGCCCTCCCTGATCCTGTTCGGGATCTTCAACCGCCTCTTTAAGGGTTATGGTCAGAAGGTGGGGAGGATAAGGAGATTCGCTTTAAAAGGGCCTGCGGCCTTCCTGCTTTCCCTCCCCCCTCTTCTTTATACTCTTCTCACCTTCACCTTTTTCGTTTCCGCCTTCCTGGCTGCTTTTACCAAATATTTTGGCTATGACTTCAGCCTGACCTTTGAGTATATGAAAGTGGCCTTGGGGCTGGCGGACGAAACCCTGGATCCCATGAAGAACACCATAATATACGCCACGGTGACAGGGGTAGCGGTGGCTTTCCTGGGGATGGCCTTCGCCTATCTCGTCCTGAGGGGGGACTACCGGGGGAAGAAATATTTCGATTTCGCCGTGCTCTTGCCCTTTGCCGTCCCCGGCACCTTCATGGGCATCGGCTACCTGCTGGCCTTCCACAATCCCCCCCTGGTTCTGACCGGCACTGCTTTGATAATAATGCTCAACTGCCTGGTGCGGGAGCTGCCGGTGGCCTACCGGATGGGGTACGCCACCCTGGCCCAGATAGACAAATCCATAGAAGAGGCCTCCTTCAATCTGGGAGCAGACCGCTTCACCACCTTTTACCGGGTGGTTTTGCCCTTGATGCGGCAAGCGGCCACCTTCAGCATGATTTACGCTTTCAACGCCACGGCAAAGGCCCTGGGGGCCATTATATTCTTGGTGACCGCCCACACCAAAGTGCTTTCTGTAAAGATCTTCGAAGCCACCATAAACCGCCACTTCGGGGTGGGGGCAGCCTACTCCCTCTTCATGGTGGCCATAACCGGTATAGGAATGCTGCTCATATGGCGTTTAGGAGGTGAACCCCTTGGCCCGTCTAGAGATTAGAAACGTATCCAAAAGCTTTTACCATAAGGTCCTGGATCGGGTGAGCTTTGAATGCGGAGAGGAACTGCTTTCCCTCCTGGGGGAGAGCGGATGCGGTAAAACCACCTGCCTGCGGATAATAGCGGGATTTGAAGTCCCCGACCAAGGCCAGGTAATCCTCAACGGCAAAGACATAACCTCTTTACCCCCCAACCGGCGGCAGATCGGCATGGTATTCCAAAACTACGCCCTTTTTCCCCACTTAAATGTATTCGAAAATATAGCCTATGGGCTGAGGATAAGAAAACTGAGTTCCAAGGAAATAGCCATCCGGGTAAAGGAGGCCCTGGCCATGGTGAATCTGGAAGGGTACGAGAATTACCGGGTAAGCGAGCTGAGCGGAGGGATGCAGCAGAGGGTAGCCTTGGCCAGGGTTATAGTGCTGAAACCCCAAGCCCTCCTCCTCGACGAACCCCTCTCCAACCTGGATGCCAAATTGCGGGTCAAAATGAGGGGGGAATTGAAAAAACTGCAGAGGGAACTCCGCATCCCCACTATATATGTAACCCACGATCAAGAGGAAGCCCTGGCCATTTCCGATCGGGTGGGGATCATGAACAGGGGGCGGCTGGAACAGGTGGATACCCCCACCAGGGTTTATCACCAGCCCCAGACAGAATTTGTAGCCAACTTTATAGGCCGCATTAACCTACTCTCCTTTAAAATGCTATATAAGCTAAGAATAACCCCTATCCCTGGGTTAAAATACTACATCAGGCCGGAAAACGTCATCCTCCATCCCCAGGGCCCCTTTTCCGGCCGGGTGGTAAGTGTGGAATACTTGGGCAACTTGGCCCGTTACACCCTGAGATGGGAAGACGGTTTCCTCATAGCGGAGGAGCACAGCCCCCTCAAGGTGTATGGGGAAGGGGAGGAGGTGAAATTCACTCTGAACCAGGAAAGGGTGATAGCTGTAGGGGAAGGGAGCCTTGAGGAGCAGCGGGACGCCATGAGCCTTTCCTGTCAGCCTATATAAAGCCCCCCTGCTTCAAGGTGCGCCTCAAGGGCAGGGCCAAGGCCACGGCCAGAAAGAGCTTGACGAGGTCCAGGGGCAGGAAAGGAAGAGCTCCCACCAGAAAAGCCTTCCTGAGATCAAGATGGACCACCTGCTTTAACCAGAGCACTCCCAGCAGGTAGATCAGGGCCAGAGAAGCCAGCATGGAAAAGCCCATAAGCCAAGGGGAGGGTTCCTTGCCCCTGCACCACCTCTCCAGGATAAATCCCTGGAGAAAGGTGCCCAGGGCAAAGCCCCATAGGTAGCCTCCCGTAGGCCCCACCAGCACCGCCAGCCCCCCTTTAGCCTGGGCAAATACGGGCAGGCCCAGAGCTCCCAAAAGCAGGTAGACCAGCACAGCCCATCCTCCCCTGGTGCCCAAAAGGGCCCCGGTAAGGAAAACCCCTAGGACCTGACCCGTTATGGGTACAGGGGTGAAGGGCAGGGGGATGGCGATCTGGGCTAAAACCGAAATTATCGCGGCAAAGAGGGCTATAAGGGCTAAATCTTTGATTTTCACGGTCCACCTCCTATGTTAACATGCAATCTAAATATGGTTAACCTTCAGGCGAAAAAATTAATCCCTCACCCTCAGGCTCACCTCCCCTGAGAGAAAGCGCCTTATCTCCCCCTCCCCTGTCCTTACCAGGAGGGCCCCTTCTCCGTCTATGTCCAGGGCTATCCCCCTATACACCCCATCTCCGGATCTTATTTCCACTTCCCTGTCCAGTATACAGCTGGCCTCCTTCCAAGCCCTCCTTACGGGATCAAACCCTTCTTCCTGCCACAGCTCATAGATTTTCTCCAGGCTCCCCAGGATCTCCTGCAACAGGGCCACCCGGGGTATCTTTTTGTGAAGGGAGAGCAGGAGAGAGGTGGCTGTCCCCCGCAGCTCCTCCGGGAAGTCCGAATTTTCCAGATTCACATTCAATCCTATGCCCACCACCACGTATTCCACCGCGTCCATTTCAGCCTTTATCTCGGTGAGGATTCCTCCCAGTTTTTTACCCCCTACCCAGAGGTCGTTGGGCCACTTCAGCCCCACCGGCAAGCCAGTAAACCTTTTGACTGCCTGGGCCACCGCCACCCCAGTCAAAAGGGTGAGCTGAGGAGCTTGAAAGGGTTCCACTTGGGGCCGCAGCACCACCGAAAACCAGAGGCCCTTCCCAGAGGGGGAATGCCAGAATCTGCCCCTGCGCCCCCTACCTTGGGTCTGGCTCTCCGCCACCACCACTGCTCCGGAAGAGCAGCCCTTTTCTGCCAATTCCCTGGCTATCCAGTTGGTGGAAGAAGTCTCTTCTAGATAAATTAAAACATGGCCCAACCAGGAAGTCTTTAGATTCTTCTTGACCTCTTCAGGATAGAGGCGATCAGGTATCCGGCGCAGACGGTAGCCGCTCCGGCTCTGGGCCTCGATCTCATAACCCGCTTCCCGCAAGGCCTGGATGTGTTTCCACACAGCCGTACGGGAGATGCCCAGCCTGCGACCCATCTCCTCTCCGGATACGAATTGATCTAAGCGATCCTTTAAACAGTCCAAGATCCTTTCCCTGGTAT
>DRZV01000025.1 GCA_011375465.1 Neomoorella mulderi | reverse complement strand
GCAAAAACTCGCGGTAGGGCCGCATCAGCCCGCGGCCAAGGCGAACTTGAGCAGGTTCTTTGCGGCGTTTACGTCTCGATCGTGCGGTTGGCCTTTACATTTCTCGCTTCCCGGAGCTTGGTTTTCGCTTCCGAGGAAGAGAATGCCTTCTTCCGCCGCTTAGCCCATTGGCTGAGTTTCAAGGTCAATTATATTTCCAACTGCTGGCAGCCCCACCTTTCTCCGGCCTGGTTATTTTAAATTTCCCTGGCGAAGATTTTGACCGGATAAAGTTCCAAACTGCACTTGCGTTTTCTGTTCTTGCTATTTTGTTCCCGCGAAAAATCACTTGAGAAACCGATATTTCTTAACCTGCCATATCCCAGTACGTTCCCTCCGGACAGGCTGGACGACAACTTAATTCTATTACCCTCCCGTCCGAAACCGCCACCTGAAGGACCTTGCCCTCCGGTGTCTCCTCCACCTCCCTCATCTTTTGCACCTGGCTTCCCGAAATCCCAAGCTCCCGCTCTAAGAATTCGTAGGTCACTTGACGTGGGTCAAGAAGCCCTGGCCTATGAGCGTTATCCACCTCTTCTTGAAGGAGTTTGGCTTTTTCTATATCCATCGGAACCTCAACCCAACCGGCATTTTGAGACCTGGGCTCTTTCTTCTGGGCGCAACCGCCTAGAGCAACCAGCAACGCAAGTATTAAGGCCAATAAATATTTACGGCAGGTCACTGTATCTCACCCATACCCAGCCATTTTGCAAATAACCTAGGCCCAATTGTGAAGCTCCATAGGGAGTCAAGTCTATCCCCGCCGGGTTCGTAACTTCCCTTCCGAATTGATCTTTTCCGCCATTACATCCGTCATAAAAAGCAGCTTGAGCCTCCGGTTTTCCTAAGGGGGGATCTTTAAACAACCGGCGCGGATTCCACCCCTCGGCTGCATCCCAATAATTATCATCTTCATTCCACGGACCAACCTCTAGAACGGGAACATCGAGGACACTCCTGTTCGTGGGCTCGTAATAGACATTAACTGTATACGATGGGTTACTGTAATTTAGGTCTAATCTCAGGAGGGATGTCATCCCACCAGCCCCGGTTGGCGAATTTCACATACTTGTCTGGTAAGGCTACTTGCCAGGAGGTATCCCTATAGTATTGGGGGACAAATACCAAACCTCTCTGAAAATCAGCAAGAGGAGTAACCCCAGCCTCTTTCTGCAACTTTTCTGCAAGCCACTTCTCCCTATATTCCTTTTCTTGGCGCCACCAGTCCCTCACCCACTCCCGGAAGGCCTTGTACTTCGGTCCTAATACCGAGCGGGTCTCCCTATCAATCTCGGTAAAAGCAGCGTCTACCTCGGCATTGAAGGCCTCGGCGTTCAATGCTTCGGTCTTCAACTTTACAATACTCTGACGCTCTTTCAGACCCAATTCCCTGAGCCTTTTCATGGCATGATCGTCGAGCCCTAGATCCTTCTGGAGCCTGATTGCGTCCTGTTTCAATTTCGCATCTGCCGTCCAAAGGAGGTAGTTAAGAACCCCCTTATTCCCCCACGGATCCTTAGCAGAAGTCACCGCCATATTATTGGCGCCTGCATAAACTCCCCTTGAGATTAACAGGCCCGCCAGCAGAACCGCCAGTATCCACCACTTCAAGCTCGATTTGCGGAACATAAAAAACCAACCCCTTTCGCCCTAGAAGTTTAAATTTTGAGTAGGAGAGCCCCTCGAGACCATGTGATGAAAGTTAACTATACAGGGCGTATAACCACCCCCTTCCTTGCCTGTCCTCAGCAGGACGGAAATCACTTATATGCTTGCGGAACCTGGAGAATCAATTGATCGACTCGGCTATTTTTAGCATTTCCTCCAAGGAAAGTGCCTCGCTCCCATCCTCTAATTTGTAAACCAATCCTTCCTCATTCCCATTTGAGCATGTGAGTTACTCTTGTGGTGGGTTCTTCACCTGGACGGCTCATCTCCATGAAGGAGTATTTAGCCCAGTAGGCCGTCTTGCCCCGCACCCTGACCTCCTGCATCCCGCCACTGTCGTGGAAGGAACCACACTCGTTAGTAATAGACAGATGGAGTCGCTTCCGGGCCCCTCCAGGACTGCCGTAGACGGCGCTGACAAAGCCCTGGCCACTGTTCTCCTGTCTGCCCGTGGTGATGGAGATTAGCCTGGACCCTCTGGGAAGGTAGGTGGGCAGGCGGATAGGAAAGCCAACGTGCGTCTGTAACTCAGTAGTCGTCTGCAACCTCGTCACTGCATAACTACCATCTGCACGGATAACTGTGTGGACCACAGAAAGCACCGGGAAAATGAGCGCCTTGTCAGCCCAGGCCCTTGCTTGCGGCGAAAGGCCAAAGACCAAACCGCCCGCCAGCAGGGCGCCGCAAAGGGTCGCGGCCGCGGCTTTTCGCCACGTAATAAATATCCCTCCCCCTTCCCCTTGTTGCCTCAGAAGGCGCGTTTTGATCTTGCCCACCAACTCGGGGCTTGGCTCTATCTGCTCAGCTTCCCTGGCCATTGCTACGCGCAACCATTCCTCAAGCTTCACTTTCTAAACCCTCCTTTCCAGGGCGAGCTGCCTTCCGCACCTCAACTTCACCGCCTGAAAAAAGCTCCGGGGCAATCGGCTTAAGCTCTTCGGCCAACTGTTTAAGGGCTGCGTGCAGCCGGGACTTTACTGTACCCTCCCGGCAGCCCAGCACCTGGGATATTTCCTTAAGGGAAAGGTCGTTGTAATAGCGGAGGACAACCGTGGTGCGCAACGGGATGCTGAGTTTGCTGAGGGCTTGCTGCACCAGCCGTTTTGTCTCCCTGCCTTCTAAAGCATCCCCTAGAGGGTCGTCACCAGGAGCATATTCTTGACCCCTCTCGATGAGGGACTCGAGGGGAACAGCCCCTTTTCCCTGGAGGGAAGCCGCCAGCATATTCTGGTCAAAAGGCGGGAAAACCATGCTTCGAAAGACGCCGGGTCACGCAAACCCTTGATTTTTCGGTAACACTGGACAAATGCCTCCTGAACGGCGTCCTCGGCCATACCCTGGCTCCCAGTAATGAAATAGGCAGTCCTCAACGCTTTCCCGCTATACTGCTCAACAAGGACTTCGAAAGCTTGCCAATCCCCTTCCTGAATTCGTTTAACCAAGGGGGTTAAATCCACCCTCGACACTCCCTTTTGTGGGGAACCTTTCCACTATACAAGAGACAGCATCCTGGCAAAAAGTTCGCTGGAAAGAAAAAATATTTTTATAGTTCCAAGCCCATCATGGACTAGCTCCGCAAAGCTACGGGGTGAGCGGATGGTGGTCATGCCCACAGTGATCATTTATGACGGGCAGGTAAAGGGCGTTGAAGAGGCACAATTTTTCGGTGTGGGCCAGTAAGGGGGCGCAGACCCCCCGCTCTAAAATGGAGCAACAGCTGTAAACTACCTCTAGTTGCCTGCGGGGTCGGCACCGCCCATAGTTCTTTCCTTGCGGTTGTTCGGATTTTTCAGTCGAGGGGTTGCAGTTTTTTTGGAAATTGGAAAAAGGTATAGAAGGTAAGGTATAGTATATAATATTTCTCGTCATGGTAAAGACGAGCTCCAGAGAAAGACCCTTAAAGGAAAAAATTGTATCTTTTCTCCTGGGGCTGTTGACACTCGGAGCCTGGGGAATACTGGTAATTGCCCTGTTATGGATCCTGGCAGCGGTAGGCTGGTATCTGCTGGCCCGTCTTTGGGTACGGGAACTTTTTGTGCCGGAGGCCGTTTCAATCACCGTTTTCGCTATCTTGCTGGCCACCCTCTGGGCGGTTCTCCTGGGCTGGGGGATGCTCCTTTGGTCCCTATATCACTACCACCTCTACCACCGGCACGACCGGCGCCGTCTTGCTCCGCTGGCCCTCAGGGCACCACGCCTTCCCTGGCAGGAACTCAGGGTGGTGCCTCCCTGCCCCTTCCCTTCAGTTAACCTCTCCCACCCCCATGAGAAGCCAGCTGCCCCCTCTTCCCGCGCCTTCCAGTTACCGGTGCTGGAAATCGTCCTGGAAATGGTGAGCTCCGGGGCTCAGGAAGCAGCGGCGAGCGGGGAGAAGAAAGGGCCGGAGGGGGGATCGCCTGATTCTCCCCTGATCCCCGGCCGCGTGCTGAAAGAAGACCTGCGCGATGAAACGGGCAAGGTGGTGGTGGCAGCAGGCGAAGTGGTCACTCCCGAAGCGATGGAGAGGGCCATAGCGCACGGGCTTTACGGGGAACTCATTGCCAGGCTGGCGGAGGAGAAGCGATGAAGTTCGGGGAACTGGTGTGGTGGCTGCTGGGATGGTACATATTCCTCTACCCCTTGGCCATGAGCATACTTTACGTGACCGCCGCGCTTTACTTCTGGTGGCGGCGGGAGAAAGAGCCGGAGAAAGAGAAAAAGTTCTGGCCAGACCTCTGGCCGCCGGTGACGATTCTGGTTCCCTGCCACAACGAGGCGGCGAGCATTGCCGCTACTGCCACCGCTTTGCAGCTCCTCGATTACCCCGACTATCGGGTGGTCTTCATCGATGGCGCTTCTACCGATGAAACGGCGGAAGTCATCAGGCGATTCCTACCTTCCAATTCCAACTTTCACCTTCTGCGGCTGGAGGAGAACCAGGGTAAAGCCCAGGCCCTCAACTGCGCCCTAGCCACTGCCGTCACCACCCCCATCATCGTGGTTATCGACGCCGATACCCTGCTCACCCCGCGGGCGCTGAAGCACCTGGTTGCTCCCTTCTGCCGCCAGCCCCGGCTGGGAGCTGTGACGGGGAACCCCATAGCCCTCAACCGCAAGAATCTTTTGGAGAAGGTGCAGGCGGCGGAATTTACTTCCATTATAGGGCTTATAAAGCGGTCCCAGCGGGTACTGGGGCCGGTCCTGACCGTTTCCGGGTGCGTAGCCGCCTACCGTACCGAAGTTCTGCGGGAGGTCGGGGGCTTTTCGTCCCGCACGGCCACCGAGGATATCGACATCACCTGGCAGATACAGCGCCGCTTTTACGAAGTCTGGTTCGTTCCCCAGGCGGTGGCCTTCATCCAATGCCCCTGC
The DNA here is from genome assembly GCA_011375465.1 of Neomoorella mulderi. GTDB lineage: Bacteria > Bacillota > DSM-521 > Neomoorellales > Neomoorellaceae > SpSt-1133. The sequence continues at coordinate 3,342 of DRZV01000025.1, read as the reverse complement.
CGGCTCAAAGAGTACTGGAAGCAGCGGCGGCGCTGGGCCCTGGGCGGGTGGCATCTCTTGCGTACCCACAGGGATATATTTAAGCGCTGGCGCTGGCGTTACCTTTACCCTGTGTACCTGGAGGTTGTCTTGAGCTACCTCTGGTCCTTCGCCTTCGTTTTCGGCACCCTGCTCTGGCTGGTTACCCGCCTCTTCTGGGACCACCCGGTGGGCTTCAGCCCCATACCGGTGTGGCACGGGGCCATACTTTCTCTGGCCTGCATCGTCCAGATTATCACTGGCCTTGTCCTCAACCACCGTTACGATCCCAAGCTCTGGCGCACTATTTTCTGGGTCCCCTGGTATCCCCTCTTCTTTTGTGTCTTCGGAGCCCTCACAGTGGTGTGGACGGCTCCCAAGGGTCTCTTCGGCAGTCTAACCCAGGCCGGGAGGTGGAAGAGCCCGGAGAGGATCGCTCTGTATAATGGACCTAAAAGTCAATTTGGACAAAGATAGGGGTCCTAAGCGTCGGAATGGCGCCAGGAAACAGTATCCAGCCGAGATTAAGGTTAAAATCGTTAGAAATTATTGAAGAAAAATCGTCCTAACATGGCATTCTATTCTTCTCTTGCCTCTCTACTGGAACCGGCTATAGAGATGACTTCGATGGAATTTGCGGATATAAAAAAATTTAAAACTTACGCCCGCAAGTCAATCCACCATAAGAAGCCGTTGTTGGCTTTTCGCTGTGGACGCTGAAGAACATGCTCAGGGCCTTGGCAGCGAAGATGGGCAGGGAAGGGGATAACGGAAAAGGGGATTAAGGATTTTGCCTTTTTCAGAAAGATTGTCATGGACGCAATGGGGTGCTGTCGGCGCTGATCCAGGAGAAGGCTCAAATCTATCCTTGCCTTCTCAGGGATACCGTGATAAAATTACCTCGATTGCAGGAGGTGACGGCATGGCCCATACAAAATCTGCCAAAAAAAGGATAAAGCAGATAAAAAAGAGGACCGAGAGGAATAAAGCCATAAAATCCAGGGTCAAGACCGCTATCAAAAAATTCCGGATAGCCTTGGAAAAGGGAGAACCTTCAGCAGCGGAACTGTTGCGCCAAGCCCTGCGGACCATCGACAAGGCGGTGACCAAGGGAGTGCTCCATCCCAATACTGCGGCCCGGAAAAAATCCAGGCTCCAGAGACTTTTCAATAAAACCGCTTCTTTATCGGCATAGAGGCAGGCCACCCATAAACAGGAAGAATCTTCCCTCCTTTCGCAAGGCATAATAGCTGTAGAAACCCTGAAAGGAGGGAATCCCATATGCCCGAGCGGGAAGGCAGGCCGGAAAGGGGCCGTCGGGGTATAGTAGGTCCTGGAGTGGTTACCCCAGCTACGGGATATGAATTGGGTCCAGAAATAGCCCGTCCCGGCATCGAATCCCCAGCGGAGGAAAGGGTGGGGGGAGATACCGGGCGGGGCAGGGAAAAACGCCCTGGCGGAGCCGGGTAAACCCAAGGGGAGCCTGTGGCTCCCCTTATTATTTAATCTCCATTTCAGGCTTCTTTTATTATATTCCACAGGGCCCGTTCCAGCAAAAAACCTGGTTCCCCCTGCCCCCCTTTTATGCCCACTTCTGCCCGGTGCAGTTCCTCCAGGGCCCGGGCCACCTGGGCGAAGGAGAAACGGCGGGCATGGTGGGCAATTTTGGTGACCACGAAAGGCGGTACCCCCAATCGGTGGGCCAGATCCTTCTGGTCCCTGTAAATCTGATATAAATAGATCAGCCTATCTGCCGGGTTAAGAGGGACAAAAGGTGCAGAGGGGAATACCCCTGCTGGAGAAATTGCCTGAGATACCTTACGGCCAGGGGAAGCTGGCGATTCCCCAGGGCGTCGGTCAGGGCAAATATATTGGTATCTGCAAGGGCCTGGGGAACCAGGAGCTTCACCTTTTGTTCGTCTATTATCCTGTCCCCCCAGGCGTAGGTCATCAGCTTCTCCAATTCCCCGTAAAGAAGCCTAAGGTCATGGCCGCAGCCCTCCACCAGGAGCTGGACTGCCCGGCTGTGGATTCTATAGCCTTGGGCCTCTGCCTCCCTAACCAACCATTCCTTGAGCTTAGCCCCCTTCAAAGGGAGGAAGGCCACCGCCTGGCCCTGGGCCTCCACCAACTCCAGGAGCTTAAAACCTTTATGCAGCTCTTCGCGACAACATAAAACCAGACAGGTGGTGGGGGAAGGGGAGACCAGGTATTCTGCTAGAGCTGGGGAAGGAGCCTTTGCCAACTCCAGGGGCAAATTTTTCACCACCACCATGCGGCGGGGAGAGAGCACCGGGGGGGTGGCGGCCATCATTACCCACTCTTCCCCCCTTGCCCCTTCTCCCTCCACCTGGTGGTAATCGAAGGCTTCCCCTTGGGGAGATATGATCTTTTCCCTGAGCTTTTTTATATATCGCTCCTGGAGGAAGCTTTCTGGGCCCCAAAAGAGATATACGGGAGAAATCCCCTTCCGCCAGCTGGACTCCAGTTCCTCCCAATTCATTTCCTCTACACCCACTATTTAGATTTAAAATTGAGGAACTCCCTGACCAACTTCAGGGCGCAGAACTCCCCGCACATGGAACAGGTGGTAGCTTCAGGCAAGTTGAGCTCTTCCCTGTATTGGCGGGCTTTACGTGGATCCAGGGAGAGTTCCACCTGCCTCTCCCAGTCCAGTTCCTGTCTAGCCCGGGACATGGCTTCATCCCGTTCCCAGGCTCCCCGTATGCCCTTAGCCAGATCAGCGGCGTGGGCGGCTATGCGGGCGGCTATCACTCCCTCCCTTACGTCTTCCTTTCGGGGAAGGCCCAGATGTTCTGCCGGAGTGACATAGCACAAGAAATCGGCTCCGCAGGCCGCGGCCAAAGCCCCCCCGATGGCCGCAGCTATGTGGTCATACCCGGCAGCCACGTCGGTCACCAAAGGTCCGAGGACATAAAAGGGGGCTCCATGGCAGATCCTCTTCTGAAGCCTGATGTTGGCCTCTATCTGGTTCAGAGGCACATGCCCTGGTCCTTCCACCATGACCTGAACCCCCGCCTTCCAGGCCCTTTCCACCAATTCGCCCAAAAGGATGAGCTCCTGTATCTGGGCCCTGTCGGTGGCATCGGCCAGAGCCCCCGGTCTGAGGCCGTCTCCCAAGCTCAAGGTGACGTCGAATTTCCTGGCTATGTGCAACAGGCGGTCGAATTCCTGGTAAAGGGGGTTTTCCCGTCCGTGGAACAGCATCCAACCCGCCAAGATGGCCCCGCCTCGGCTCACTATGCCCATAACCCTGCCTTCTTTTCTGGAGCCTCTCCAGGGCCGTGAGGGTCACGCCGCAGT
>DRZV01000029.1 GCA_011375465.1 Neomoorella mulderi | reverse complement strand
GCCCGGGCCCTTTTTATCCCCAATGATCCCCTTCTCCCCGAGCAATGGCATTTGTTCCGTGTAGCGGCCCCGGAAGCTTGGGAAATAACCAAGGGATCCCCCGCCATCAAAGTGGCAGTTTTAGACTCGGGAATAGACCAGAGTCATGAAGATTTAAGGGGGCAGGTGAAGGACAGCAAAGATTTTACCGGCAGCGGCAGCACCGACGACTTTTTGGGTCACGGCACTCACGTGGCGGGTATTATAGCTGCCAAAGCCCAAAACCGGAAGGGAGTGGCAGGGCTGGCCTTTAGATGCCACCTTCTGAACGGCAAAATCCTGGGAGATGACGGCAGCGGTAACTACAGCTGGATGGCCAAAGGCATAATCTGAGCGGTGAAAAACAGGGCCAAGGTTATAAACATAAGCGCTGGAGGAGAAGAGCCTTCCTTGATTTTAGAAAAAGCCATATGCCTGGAAAAACGAGGTTTTGATGGTGGCTGCGGCCGGGAATGAAGGCTCTTGCCAGCCTTTTTATCCGGCCAGTTACGCCCATTGCCTAGCAGTGGGGGCTACGGATAAAGAAGACGCCAGGGCTTTCTTTTCTAATTACGGTCCCTGGGTGAACATATTTGCTCCTGGTGTGGACATTCTCTCCACCACCCCCAGCCACTCCTGCCTATTCTCGGAATACGGGGTCCCGTTGAACTATGCCGGTCTGATGGGGACCTCCATGGCCGCCCCTCAAGTGGCAGCAACCGCAGCTCTGCTGTGGTCCCGTTACCCCTCTCTGACCCCGGCAGAGGTGTGGGATTTGCTGGTCAAAGGGGCGGGATCTGACGGGAGATTCCGATTTGCCAGTTATAAGGTTGAACGCCTACAGATCCCTGCTCACAGGGACAGCAGGCTTAAAAAAATAAAGTGCCCCTGGCAGCTTAAATCCAGAAAAGGCGGTCTTCATCTAGAAGACCGCCTTCCTGGTTTCATATACCCGTTTTACCGCCTTTATAAAGGGGTCAACCAGACAGGGGTCGTAATGGCTCCCTACATGTCGTTTCAATTCCCTACAGGCCTCCCATATGGACAGGGCCCGGCGGTAGGGCCGATCGGTGGTTAAGGCGTCAAAACTGTCCGCCAGGCTCACTATCCGGGCCAAAAAGGGTGTCTCCTCGCCCTTCAGCCCTTCGGGATATCCGGTCCCGTCCCAGTTTTCGTGGTGATGCTTTATGATGGGCAATATATCTTGGAAGAAGGGCAGAGGACCCACCAGCCGGCTGCCCGGCAGGGGATGCATCTTCATTATTTCCCACTCTTCCCGGGTCAAGGGCCCGGATTTGTTGAGCACCGAATCGGGCATCTCGATTTTACCCAAGTCGTGGAGGAAGGCTCCCAGCCTGAGGGTGTCCTGCTGGCTGGGAGGCAGGCCCAGCTCCTCTGTCAGGGCCAGGGAATACATCATGACCCTTTCCGAATGCCCATAGGTATATCGGTCTTTCACGTTTATCAGGGCCAGGAGCACCTGGAGGGCGGGGAAGAGCTCTTTGGTTTTCAGGGAGCCGATCTCGCTTATTATGGAGAAGTAGATGTATCTGTTATCCCGGGAATGCTTAGCCCTGAACAGGTCGTTTTCTGGTGCCCGGATAAGGGCGGATTCCTCCTGGGCGTCTTGGGGATAGGTGGCTACGCCGGCCACCAGGGTTATGGGGTGGACAGGGGCAACCCCCTTCACCTCTTCCAGCAGGGCGTTTGTATGGCTTTCCAGTTGAGGGATGAGCCCTGCCACGTAGGCCCTGGCCTCCCCCTGGGAAAAACCGGGAAGCACCAGGGCAAATTCGTCGGATCCGTAGCGGGCTACCCACAGGGGGGACGGATGGCCTTTTCAAAAAACCGGCCCATTTCCTCAAGAACCCGGTCTCCCACCTCAAAGCCGTAACTGGCGTTTATGTATTTAAACTGATCTATACCCAGAAGGGCCAGGGAAAGGGGGGCATCCAGGTTATCTTTAAGTCTCAAGGAAAGGTTTTCCTGGAAATAGCGGTGGTTGTAAAGTCCCGTCACCTGGTCCTCCTCCGCCAGGCGGGCCAGAACCTTCTGGGTGCTCTGCTCCACCGCCATCACACCCCCGGTAAACCAGGTGAGGAGGAAGTTCACCAGGATCAAAAAGAGATCTGTCTGGAAGAGGTCTTTGGGCAGGGGAGAATGATGGAGCAGATCTATATAAAAAACAAAAGAACCCGTAAAGGCGGCCATCAGAAGGCCGGCCCAGGGGCCCAAAGAGAGGGCAGTTATAAGGGAAGGCGCCAGGATCAGGATCTTGGTGCTGTAGAAACCGCCGCTGTACCAGAGAAATATCAGAGTGGAGGGCAGCACCACTATGAGGAGCACCAGCTCCTCCACCTGCAGGGGGGTGAGGAACTCCAGTCCCTGCAGCAGCCGTCTCAGGCCGTAGGTCAGGAGTATGATCAGAGAGAAGGCTACTCCCAAGCCAAAAATCAGGTTAAAGCCTCTGGACCAGCCCTTTGATCCCAGCCCTTATGCCCCCATAACCAGGCTCTTCTGGAGCGAATTTTACCTAGATGTGACGCGGGTCCCCGAATTGGCCTTGAGCCCCGAGGCCCAGCAACTTTTAAACAGCCGGGAAGTCCAAAACCTGTTGGCGGACCTGAGGTCCTCCCCCCTGGTGGACTACAGGAGGGCTATGGCCTTAAAGTCCCGGATTTTAGAAGAGCTGTTCCGGGTTTTTGTCCAAAACGAGGAAAGAAATCAGTTGTTCCGCCGGTAGTTGGAGGAAAATCCCCTGGCTCTGGATTATGCCCGGTTCAGGGCGGCGGTGAATAAAAGCCGGGTTTCCTAGGAGCAATGGCCTCGCCGGCAGAGGGAGGGTGTTTTGATCCCGGGGGATTACGAAGAATCCCGCCGTCCAGTATCACCTCTATGTACAATGGCTGGCTTGGAATCAGATGAAAAAACTGGCTGAAAAGCAGAAGCTGTATCTGGATTTTCCCTTAGGGGTCCACAGGGAAGGCTTCGACGTCTGGCACTTCCGGGACAGCTTCGCGCTGGAAGCCTCCACCGGAGCTCCTCCCGACGCCTTTTTCACCCAGGGGCAGGAGTGGGGTTTCCCCCCGTTGCATCCGGCGAGAATCCGCCAGACCGGGTATGCCTATTTTATCTCCGCCCTGCGGCATCACCTGAAATTTTCTAAAGCCCTGCGCCTGGACCACGTGATGGGCTTCTACCGGCTTTTCTGGATACCCCGGGGTTTTTCCCCAAAAGAAGATGTTTATGTCCGGTACAAAGCCGAAGAATTTCTGGCCATCTTAACCCTGGAATCCCGGCGGCATAACACCCCCATCGTGGGTGAGGATCTGGGGACGGTTCCCCCCAGGTGAGGGCCCATATAAAGGCTAAGGGGCTGTACCGCATGTATGTGCTCCCCTTTGAGCTCGAGGATCAAAGAAAAAACCGCAGGGTTTTTCGGACCCCCGGCAGGGTTTTTAACCCCTTCGTTGGCCTGTCTCAATACCCATGACATGCTCCTCTTTGCTGCTTTTTGGAAAAATTTAGCTGAGGGGGACAGGAAAAAGCTCACACCCTTTTTAAAGCGCTGGCGTTTTTTCCAAGGGGAAGCCGAGGAGGCCCTGCGGGCCCTCCTGCTCTATATGGCCGCCAGCCCTGCCTCCATGGTTTTGATCAACCTGGAAGACCTCTGGCTGGAAGAGGATCCCCAAAACGTCCCCGGCAGGGTTGACCTGCCCAACTGGAGGCGGAAAGCCCGTCTTTACCTGGAAGACATAATGGCTTGTGAATATATAAATGCAGTTGCGGAAGAAAAGAAGAAAATAAAAAAAGCTGAGGAATTCCAGCCATTTCCTCTCCCAAGATATGCTATAATAAAAGAGCCTCCGGGAACAGCTAAAATGATCACCCCGGGGGACTAGGAAGAAAAGGAAAAATCCGCAGGGGTGTCCTTCCGGATTTTAGGTATTTTGGGGGGGATAAAATGAAAATTACCTACTACGGCCATGCCTGTGTAATGATAGAGGTGGAGAGCAAAAAGCTCATCATAGACCCGTTCCTCCGGGATAACCCCTTGTGTCCGGTGAAGCCCGAGGAGCTGGCCGTGGACTGCATAGCCCTGACCCACGGACACAGCGATCACCTGGGGGAGGCGGTATTCTTGGCCCAGAGGAACAAGGCCCCGGTGGTGGCCATCTTTGAGCTGGCCCTTTACCTCCAGACCAAGGGGGTTTCTTGGGTAGAGCCCATGAACATAGGGGGTAAGGTCAGCCTGCCCTGGGGGGACATAAGGCTAGTGCCTGCCTTCCACAGTTCTTCCATAGAAGAGGGTAAGGAAAGGCGTTATTTGGGTATGCCCGCGGGCATTGTCTTTACCTCCGGAGGAAAGACGGTGTACCACGCCGGAGATACGGGGCTGTTCTCGGACATGAAGCTTATCGGAGAGCTCTACCACCCCAACGTGGCCCTCTTGCCCATCGGCGATCGCTTCACCATGGGGCCCGCGGAAGCCCTGAAGGCTGCCCAGTGGATAAGGCCCCAGGTAACCGTGCCCATCCACTACAACACCTTCCCCGTGATCAAGCAGGATCCCCACGCCTTCGTGGCCGATCTGGAAAAGATGGGGCTTAAAGGCGTAGTCCTGGCCCCAGGGGAAGCCCTTACCATAAGCTGACAATAGCAGAGTGTTCTGATTTGCAGCGTCGGCGAGGCTTAAACTTAAAAGGCCGCTTCCCGTAAGGTGGCGGTAATCCCCGGCTGCGGCCAGAAGCTTTCTCCCGAAACAGGTGCGCCCTTCAGGATTTCATTGCCCACCTAACCCGGGAGCAGGAAGCGGCGGGCTTTTCCCTTCACCAGGGCAAAACGTCTCCTGGAGAGGGCCCCCGCAGGTAATCGGCGGGGTCGGTGCTGTGGAGGCGCCATACCCTGCCCAGCCTAAATCCCAGGATTTCCACCTCCAGGACGGCATTCCCCATGGAGATCTGCTGCCGGGGAGGCGGGGGCTGCCCCCATCCTTCCCACACCGCCTCTGGCGGCAGAGGAGTGTAGAGTATCAGAGAAATCCCCCCTTTGCTGATGGATCTAGATCAGGATGCCCCCTTTCAAGGTAACAACCTGGGACCGGGCACACCTTCACGGATAAGCTGGCGCAGGTGGTTTAGGGCGGGATAAAGCCCCCCCACCTCGTCTATAAGGCCCACCTTGACCGTATCTGCTCCCACCAGGATAGTTCCCACGTCCCGGGCCAGCTCCCCGGTCTGGAACATGAGTCGGCGCAGTTCCTTCTCCTCTATACGGGGGCGTGTTCCACGATAAAGCGGATAACCCTATCCTGCATCTGGTCTAAATATTCGTAGGTCTGGGGTACTCCTATCACCATGCCAGTGAGCCTTATGGGATGTATGGTCATGGTGGCGGTGGGGGCTATGAAGGAGCGGTTGGCCGCCACCGAGATGGGAACCCCTATGGAGTGTCTCCCTCCCAGGACCAGAGATACCACCGGCTTGGAAAGGCTGGCCAGCATCTCCGCTATGGCCAGACCGGCTTCCACGTCTCTTCCCACCGTATTTAAAACCACCAGCAGTCCCTTTATTCCCGGATCCTGCTCTATGGCCACCAGTTGAGGTATGACGTGCTCGTATTTGGTGGTCTTATTTTGGGGAGGCAGTACCAGGTGCCCCTCTATCTGCCCCACTATTTGGAGGCAGTGGATTTCGCTTTTCTTCTCAGGCGGGGCCGTCTGCCCCAGCTCCTTTATCTGGCCACGGTGCTGTTTGGAGTTTCCGCCATACGCCCTTTTTTTCTCCCTTCGGTAAGGATGCTCCGCCGAAACTGAGGGAAGGCTTTTTAACCCCGATGTGGTATTATTACATAGAGGGATAGAGATCTTCCCCGCCAATATTCTTCCCCGAAAAAACATTCCCATGTAGAGATTAGCGGGTGAGCAAAATTGGCAACCCTCAAAGGAACCCGAGCTAAATCCGGGGAGTCCAGAACCCGTAAAGATAAAATGAAAAGAGAGATCATCGGCATATGCCTTTTGTCCGCTGCCGCCCTGTGCCTGGTGGGGATCTGGGTGGGGGACCGGGCGGGTTCGGCAGGCAGGATCATGGCTTCTTTTTTACAAGCCCTTTCCGGGGAGGGCAAATATTTGTTCCCTGTCTTTTTACTGGCCTGGGGGCTGCAGTATTTCTCTTCTACCCCCCAGAAGAAGGAGAAGCGTTTTCTGCTGGCTGGGGGTCTGCTTTTCTTCCTTGCCCTGTTGAGCCTTCTGCACCACCTTTTGGTCCGAGATGCACCTCCAGGGGAAATCCTCTATCAGGGCTGGCAGGGTAAGGGAGGAGGGCTCCTGGGGGGGTTGGGATTATTGGTGTTGAACACCATATTCGGCCCCCTGGGTACCTGGATAGTGCTGGTGGCCCTGATGATCATATCCATAATGATCATCACCGAGCTTTCACCCACCCTCCTGTTCAGCCGTCTGGGAAGCTGGCTGGGCAGGGTGCTGGCCAGGGTTAAAGAAGCCATTTGCAATTTTATCTACGTAGAAGTGGAGGAGGAGCCGAAAGAAGAGAAGAAAGCTTTTACCGAAGGGAGGCCGCACAGGGAGGTTAAAGAACCCCTTCCCCGGGTCTTGGCTGAGGAAAGCCCCACCCGGATTTACCCGGAAAATCCCCCGGAGATCAAGCAGGAGACCAGGGGGGAAATGAAGACCGCCATACGCTTCTCTTCCCCCGAATCTTATGTGCTGCCGCCCCTGAGCCTGCTTTTACCGCCCCCAAAGAGTAAAAGCCCCCTGCTGGAGAAAGAAATAGCGGAGCGGATCAAGCTCCTGGAAGAAACCCTGGAGAGCTTCGGCGTCAAAGTGAAAGTCACCCAGGTGAGCTGTGGCCCTACCGTAACCCGTTATGAGGTGCAGCCCGCACCGGGAATAAAGGTAAGCCGTATAATAAACCTGGCCGACGACATAGCCCTGAGCCTGGCTGCTCCCCAGGTGCGCATAGAGGCCCCCATACCGGGCAAGTCAGCCGTGGGCATAGAGGTCCCCAATAGGGAGATATCCACTGTGTACCTGCGGGAGGTCCTGGAAGACCCTGTCTTCATGGAGGCCCGGAGCAAATTGACGGTGGCTCTGGGTAAAGATATAGCCGGCAGCTCGGTGATAGCCGACCTGGCCCAGATGCCCCATCTGCTCATAGCCGGGACCACCGGCTCTGGTAAAAGCGTATGCTTGAACGCCCTGATCTGCAGCCTCCTCTTCAAGGCCACTCCTCAGGAACTAAAGCTGATCCTGATAGATCCCAAAATGGTGGAACTGACCCAGTATAACGGGATACCCCATCTCCTGGCCCCTGTGGTCACCCAGCCTAAAAAGGCCGCTTCGGCCCTCCAGTGGGCGGTCAGGGAAATGGAGAGGCGCTACGAGCTCTTTGCCGAGGTAGGGGTCAAGGACATCCTGCGTTACAACGCCAAAGTGAAGGAGACCGCCAGCCTGCTGCCCTACATCGTCATATTCATCGATGAGCTGGCGGATCTAATGATGGTGGCCCCGGCCGACGTGGAAGGCGCCATCTGCCGCCTGGCCCAGATGGCCCGGGCAGCCGGCATCCACCTGGTGGTGGCCACCCAGAGGCCCTCGGTGGATGTGATCACGGGGCTTATCAAGGCCAACATGTCTTCCCGTATAGCCTTCGCCGTCTCTTCCCAGGTGGATTCCCGCACCATACTGGACATGGCCGGAGCGGAAAAACTCCTGGGAAGGGGAGATATGCTGTTCTTCCCCATAGGTGCGGCCAAACCCATAAGGGTTCAAGGGGTGTATGTCTCCGATAGGGAAGTGGAAAACCTGGTGACCTTTATCAAAGAACAGGCCCGGCCTGAATACGAGCCCACCTTGCTAAAGGGAAAAGAAAGGGATAGACTACTGGAAGAAGAGGAGGATCAGCTTTTCCCCGAAGCGGTGAGGGTGGTGCTGGAGACGGGCCAGGCCTCCATATCCCTGTTGCAGCGCCGCCTGAGGATCGGGTATGCCCGGGCTGCCCGCCTGATAGACCTCATGGAGTCCAGGGGGCTGGTGGGCAGCGCCGACGGAGCCAAACCCCGGCCTGTGCTCACCACGTGGGAGGAATATAACCGCCTTTTCGGTCCCAAAGAATAATCCCTAAGGGGGACAGGCTGAAGTGGAAAAACTGGGAGATGTTTTGCGCTCTGCCAGGGAGGCCAAAGGCTTCACCCTGGAAGAGGTGGAGGAGGCCACTAAAATCCGCCAGAAATACCTGAAGGCCCTGGAAGAGGGGGATTACAGCTCCCTCCCCGGTAGGGCTTACGCCTTGGGCTTTGCCAGGAGCTATGCCCGTTATCTGGGCCTGGATATAAAGGAGATAACGGAACTCTTCAAGCAGGAATATCCCCAGGAAGAGGGAAAAATGGTATGGGAGGTGAAAAAGACTTCCCCAGCCCCTACGGAAGGAAGATCCCGTCAATGG
>DRZV01000049.1 GCA_011375465.1 Neomoorella mulderi | reverse complement strand
GAGCTTTGGCACTATACAGCTTTGGGGCCACCCCAGCTGCCTTAGGCAGGGCCTTGGATCGGCCGTGCCTGTTCCACCCGTTACCATCTCTCGATGTGTCCGGGCAGCAGCCTCTATCTGTATAGGAGCCTCACCTAACGAAGAAGCTCACATCTCTTTTTTCTGTTGTCCCCTTACATAGTAGCCCAACTGAATACAGGTGTCAAGTTAAAAATCCCTTAACAGCGTGGCTTTTTTCTAGGAGGAAAACCTGTTACTATAGCGAAAACTATGGACTAGAGGTAGAGAGGATGGTGGCAAAGATAGGCCGTAAAATAAAGCTATACGGGGAACTGGTCATGTTCAGCCACAGCCTTTTTGCCCTGCCCTTCGGTCTGGCAGGCATGATCCTGGCTGCCAACGGCCTACCCCCCTGGCGGACTTTTTTCTGGATAATGGTGTGCCTTCTGGGGGCTCGCAATGCGGCCAATGCCCTCAACAGGGTTATAGACCGGGAGATAGACGCTAAAAACCCCCGGACCGCCCAGCGCCACATACCCCAGGGACTGGTCACCATCGGGGAAGCCCTGGTCCTAACCGGGCTGGGTTTTTTCCTCCTCCTGGTGGGGGCCTGGCAGCTTAACCCCCTGTGCTTTAAACTGGCCCCCTTGGCCGTTTTTATACTGGTGATTTATTCTTATACCAAGAGATGGACCTGGCTGTGCCACCTGGTGCTGGGTTTCGCCTGCGGCATAGCTCCCACCGCCAGCTGGATAGCGGTCACAGGGCAGTTCGCCCTGCCCCCCCTTATCCTCAGCGCAGCGGTTATGGCCTGGGTAGCCGGATTTGATATAATCTATGCCACCCAGGATATAGACTTTGACCGGAGAGAAGGCATATTTTCCATCCCTGCCAAGTTCGGGCTGGAAAACTCCCTTAAGATTTCGGCCCTGCTTCATGCCATTACCCTTATTTTGCTGTTGCTGCTGCCCCTCACCTTGGCTCCCCCCTACGCCACCCTGGGGGGCTGTTATTACCTGGGGGTTATCTTGATCGCGGGGCTCTTGGTGGGGGAACACCTGCTGGTCAGGCCCCACGACCTTAAAAGGGTCACCACAGCCGCCTATACGGTGAACCAGATAATAGGGCCTGTGCTGCTCCTGTTTATCCTGATGGAAGTATATCTGGGAAAGGGAGGGAATATATGAAGAGGGCAGAACTGCTGGCCCCGGCAGGCAAATGGGATGTGCTGGAGACGGTGATCGCGGCCGGGGCCGACGCCGTGTACTTGGGCGGGAAAAAATATAATATGCGCCTGCACCGGAAAGATTTCAATTTCTCGGAAGAGGAGCTGCTCCGGGCAGTGGAATATGCCCACCCACGGGGGGTAAAGATATATGTCTGTGTCAACAACCTCCTCACCGATAAAGAGATGGAGGAACTGAAGGATTACCTCCTGTTCCTGCAGGATATAGGGGTGGACGCCCTGATCATCCAGGACCTGGGCATAGTAGCCTTGGCCGAAGAACTGGGACTGCAAATACCCCTCCATGCCAGCGTAATGATGAACATACACAACCTGGAAGGGCTTCGCTTTCTAGCTCAAAAGGGGGTTCGCCGGGTCATCCTGAGCCGGGAGTTGAGCCTGGCAGAGATAAAGGCCATGCATGAAAGGCTTCCGGAAATGGAACTGGAATACTTTATACATGGAGATATGTGCTTCTGCCACGGAAGCCAGTGTTACCACAGCGGCATGCTCTTCGGGCTCAGCAGCAATCGGGGGCGATGCCTGAAACCCTGCCGCTGGCCTTATCAGCTGGTGGATCGGAAGGAAAACCTCCCCGTAGGGACAAAGGCCCCAGGTCCTTACTTCCTGGCGGTGAAAGATATGTGCCTTCTGCCCTTTATACCGGAAGTGTTAGAGGCGGGGATAACCTCTTTAAAGATAGAGGGCAGGATGAGAACCGCGGAGTACCTGGGACCCTTGGTGGGCTTCTACCGCAGGGCCCTGGACCGATATTACGAGGATCCCCTTGGCTATCGGACAGAATGGGAAGAGTTCCAAAGACTGGAGGAGATGAGGATAAGGGACCTAAGCCCCCTGTATGCCTTCGGCCATCCAGGACCAGCAGCCATAGGCTACGATGGCCGCCGGGAACCGGCCTTTTTCAGCCAGGCGGTACCTGAACCCGGCTATTCCGAAGAACTCCCTGAGGCAAGAACGGACAAAATATCGAGCCCCAAACCCCTCTTGAGCGTAAAAGTCGGTTCCCTAGAGGCGGCTTTGGCCTCCCTGGAGGCAGGCGCTGACGTCATCTACACCAGCGGGGAAAGCTTCAGATCCAAAGGGAGGCCTTGGAGGGCAGAGGATTATTTTTATCTAAAAGGGGCGGTGGAAAAGAGGGGAGCCCTCCTCTACGTGGGCACCCCCCGCATTGCCATGCCCTCTGAAGAAGCGAAGATAAAAATCTTCAAGGAGATCATAACCTCCTTGAGACCCCAAGGGATCCTTGCAGGCAACTTGGGGATCCTCAATGATCTCAGGACATCATCTTTGCCCCTGTGGGCTGATTTCAGCATGAATGTGGCCAACGGCAAAGCGGCTTCTTTCCTGGCAGAATGCGGGGTAGAGGGCCTCACCGCCCCTATAGAATTCCATCGGGAAGAGATCTTATCCCTGGTCAGGGATTGTCCCCTGCCTGTGGAATTGATAATCCACGGATCCCTGCCCGCCATGATAAGCGAGCATTGCCTGGTGGCTGCCCTGCTGGAGGGAACCACCAAGTTCGGTCCCTGTAAAGGGGTGTGCCACAGAACCTACTGGGGAATAAAAGATGAGGCGGGAGAAATCCATCCTGTGGAAATGGATTATGCCTGCCGCACCCATATATACATGGGCAAAGAGCTGGCCCTCTTGCCTTACCTCCCCCTTCTGAGGGCTGCTGGTTTTGCCCGCCTCCGCCTGGAGATCCCCCTTTACACCCCGGAGGAGGCAGAGAGGGTTACCGGGATATACCGAAAGGCCCTGGATAATCTGGAAGAAAGGGTTTTGAAGGAATGCTGGCGCTCCCTGCTCAACGCCTTTCCCCATAAAGGTTTTGGCCCCGGCCCTTGGGAAAAAGGAGTAAAGGTAGACTAGGAGGGAATATTTAAATGAAAGAGCTGTGGGATCCAGAAAAAATTCTGGAGAAAAAGAGGGAATATATAATACCCTGTCTTTACCATTTTTATTCCCGGCCCGTGCACCTGGTACGGGGGGAGGGCCAGTACCTCTACGATCATCAGGGTAGAAAATATCTGGACTTCTTTGCCGGGGTTTCGGTGGTCAATGCAGGCCACTGCCACCCCAAGATCACCCGGCGCATCTGCCAGCAGGTGCAAACCCTACAGCATGTATGCAATATTTACCTGACCCAGCCCATGTACGAACTGGCGGAAAGATTGGCCTCCCTCACCCCCGGCTCCATCAAAAAATTCTTTTTTGTGAACAGCGGCAGTGAAGCCAATGAAGGGGCCCTGCTGCTGGCCAGGATAGCCACGGGAAAGGCTGAGTTTCTGGCCTTGAAAGACGGGCTCCTGGGGCGCACCCACCTCACCACCAGCCTGACGGGTTTGAAATTCTGGCGCTCAGACCCCTTCCCTGCAGGAGGCATCTCCTTCGTGCCCAACCCCTATTGTTACCGGTGCCCGTTAAACCTCAGCTATCCCTCCTGCGACCTGGCCTGTGCCGAGGCCGTGATCCAGGTGATAGAGACCTCCACCTCCGGCCAAGTGGCCGCCCTCATAGCCGAGCCCATCCAGGCCAACGGCGGCATCATCACCCCGCCTCCGGGATATTTCTCCCGGGTAAAGGAGATTTTGGACCAATATGGAGCCCTCCTCATAATAGACGAGGTGCAGACAGGTTTTGGTCGCACGGGCAAATGGTTCGCCATCCAGCACTGGGAGGTGGAACCCGACATCCTAACCATGGCCAAAGCCCTGGGAAACGGCGTCCCCATAGGCGCCTTCGGCGCCCGCCCTGAGGTGGCTGACAGATACACCCGCCCCGGGGCCTCCACCCTGGGGGGTAACCCCGTTTCCATGGTGGCGGCTTTGGCCACTCTAGAAGTGCTGGAAGAAGAAGGGCTGGTGGAGAGGGCGGAGGTTTTGGGAGGAATGTTGAAAGAAAAGCTAATGGAATTGAAAGAGAGGCACCCCCTTATAGGGGATGTGAGGGGCCTAGGGCTGATGGTGGGGGCTGAGCTGGTAAAAAGGGATAAAGAACCTGCCCCTAAAGAGACCGATTGGGTCTTGGAGGAGATGAAGGATAGGGGTATACTGTTGGGCAAAAACGGCCGTTATAGAAATGTCCTGGCTTTTCAACCACCCCTGGTGGTAACCCGGGAAGATATAGAGGAGATGGTGGGACACTTGGATGAGGTTTTAACCAAAGTAGAAGGGGCCCTGTAGCTTTGCCAGGGCCCCTAAAATCTACTTCCGAGGCTCGATATGGATCCTCTCGGCGAAAACTCCCTCCACTGCATTCAATTCTTCCTGGAGCTTCTTCATCTCCTCTTCTTTGCCGCAGAGGTTCAGCATGATGATCCCCTCATCCTCGCACTGATCTTCCCTAACCTCGTGAAGCCCCAAGCGTACCCTGATAATACAGCCGTATTTGGTAAGTATCTCCTGCACCTTTACCGCATTCTTCTCTCTGTGCTTCACCACTACACACATGAAATCATGGCAGGTCATGGAGTCCGTCCTTTTTTTCCTTAATTATATAAAAATCTTCAACGATTATTACTGTTAATAAGATGAGCAGCGAAAATGAAAGGATTTATACTGAAGGAACCTCCTTCCCTGCGTTTCTCCCTGTGCCTTCTGTTCATCACCGCTGTAGGGCTTATCTTAATAGTCTCCCTGGGGATAGCCGGGCACTTGATGGAGCAGCATCTGCTCAGGCAGACTCAGGAGGGCCTCAAAAAAGAGATCTTCCTCTCCTATGCCCTGCTGGAAAGCCGCAATCCCGGCCCCTGGCACCTCCAAGGGGATGCCCTTTATAAAGGCGAGGTCAAAATCGATCAACACTATCCGGTCCTGGGGGAAATAGCTGCCATTACAGGGGAGATGATAACCCTGTTCTGCCGGGACACCCGGGTGGCCACCACCATAAGGGACGAGAAGGGTCAGCCCATCGTCGGGACCAAAGCACCACCTGAGGTGGGAGCTAAGGTGCTGGGCCAGGGAGAATGTTATTTCGGACATACTTTCATCGCCGGCAAACCCTATATAACCGCTTACCTGCCTTTAAAAAATCCCGAGGGGGAAACAGTGGGTATGTATTTCCTAGGGCAATCCATAGAGCACATCCAGGAAGCCAAATTGGCCTCCCTGACCAGGCAGCTTTCCGTCACCGGGCTATCCCTTTTTCTAGGGACCCTCCTGTTGCTGCTCTTTTTTACCAAAAGCATCACCGAACCCTTCTCCCAGGTGACCGGGGCCTGCAGGGAGATAGCCAGGGGAAATTGGGGGATGCGGCTCATGCCCCAGAGATTTAAAGAACTGGACATCATAGCTGAAGCCCTGAACACCATGGCCGTTCGTCTGGAGAGCCTCTTCAACCAGATACGCTGCCTGGCACGGGAATACGAAGCCATCTTCCAAGCCTCGGGGGATGCCATGAGGATAATAGATACCAGCTTCAGGATAAAGGCCCAGAACAGGAAGATGGGCCTTTATCCTGGGTTCCAGAAGAAAAAGCCTTAGGGGAAAAATGTTACCACATCTTCCGCCACCCCTTCTGCGGCGAAGATACCTGCATCTTGAAGAGGATTCTCGCAGGGGAAAGATTGGTGGAACTGGAGACGGAGATGATGCGGAAGGATGGGTCCTCCGTCTGGGTGGAGCTGGTGGCCACTCCCCTGGAAAACGAGAAGGGAGAACTGGGGGGCATTATAGAGAGCTTCCGGGATATCACCTCCAGGAAGGAAGCGGAAAAGAAGCTCCTCTATCTATCTCTCCATGATCCCCTCACCGGCCTTTACAACCGGGCCTATTTTGAAGAGGAGATGGCCAGGCTCAATCCCCAGAGGCAGGGACCCATCAGCATTCTGGTTATGGACTTGGACGGATTAAAGATAGTGAACGACACCCTAGGGCATCAGGCAGGGGACGAACTTTTGAGGACAGCAGCCAGGCTCATCCGCAGATGCCTGCGCAAAGAGGACTGCTTAGCCCGAATAGGGGGAGATGAATTCGCCGCTATTTTGGTAAAAACAGGGACGTCCGCAGCCCAAGAAATCTGCCAGAGAATCCGCCAGGCGGTGGAGGACTACAACCAGAAGGAAAAGCCCTTAATACCCTTATCCCTCTCCATAGGCATGGCCACCACCGAAGGATCCCTTTCCCTGAACGAAGTTTTCAAACAGGCGGATAACAACATGTATCGGGAAAAGCTGCTGGCGCGCAAACAGCATCCGCAACGCCACCGTCCAAGCCCTCACGGCCGCCCTAGAGGCCCGGGATTTCGGCACCAAGGGACACACCGACCGCCTAGAAGAATTGGTAACCCTTATGGGCCAAAAACTGGGATTAGAAGAGAGCCGTATGGCCAACCTCAAGCTCCTGGCCCAATTCCACGACATAGGGGAAGTGGGTATACCCGATCGCATTCTTTTTAAAGAAGGGCCCTTGGACGAGGAGGAGCGGAAGGAGATGGAGCGCCACTGCGAGATAGGGCACCGCATAGCCCTGGCTTCACCCCTGTTGGCCCCCATAGCCGACCTGATTTTAAAGCACCATGAATGGTGGAACGGAGAGGGTTATCCCCTGGGACTGAAGGGAGAAGAGATGCCCCTGGAATGCCGGATTTTAGCCATAGCCGATGCCTTTGACGCCATGACCAACGACCGGCCCTACCGCTCCGCCCTAACGGTGGAAGCTGCCCTGGAAGAACTGAAACGGCGAGCAGGAACCCAATTCGATCCCCGCCTGGTGGAGATATTCATACATCCTTAGCCGTCCCCTCTTGACCTTTAATCCTCCTGGCCATCGCCGCCACTATATCACTGCGGCTTATAATACCCACCAGCTCGCCTTTTTCATAGACCGGTACCCGTTTTAAATTTTTGCTGTAGAGGATAGCTGCCACTTCCTCCACGGGGGTATCTGCTTCCACCGATATCACCTCTTGCCTCATTATGTCCCTCACCCTGGTCCCCTTCTTCATCTTCAGGAGCTCCTCTTCTTCCACCATGCCCACTATCCTGCCGTCTTCCTCGCATACCGGCACACCGGAAATACCCCCTTCCGCCAACAGCTTGGTCAGCCTATAGATGGGCTCATGGGCCCCTATGGTTATCACTTCTCTGGTCATTATATCCCTAGCCAGCATTTCCCTTCCCTCTGTATATCTTTTATCCCCACAGGAGATGGCCGGACAAATAACGCTGCCACCGCTCCTGCCAGGGATAGAGCAGGAGCACATACCCCTGGCGCCCCCCCTCTCCGGCAGAGAACCTCCCCTTGATAGAGATGGCGCCCCTCTCCCAGATCCTGCTTATAAGCAAGGAGGACCTTCTGCCCTTCCTTTATCTTACCCCTGGGATCTAAAGGGCCGTAATACAAAGCCACCTGTACTTCCCCTGGATCCAGGGAACCCAGGAATACGGTGGCCTGGACCTCGAAGGAACTCCCTACCTTCAGGGGAGGAGAGGGGAGTTCTTCCACCTTCTCGATGTGGACCTCGGACCAGTGAGCTTCTATCCTCTGCCTCCAGGAGGCCACCTGTTTTGCCCCTTCTTGATCCTTATTCCCCAGGTCCCGGTAGAGGCTGGCGGCGGGGAGGTAATATTTATTTAAATATTACCTCACCATCCGGTGGGTATTGTAATAAGGGCCGTACATCTTCAGAGAATTTTTCATCTTCCGGATCCATCCCCAGGGCAGCCCCCGGGTATCCCGCTCATAAAACAGGGGAACCACTTCTTTCTCCAGGAGATCGTACAGGAGTTCTGCCTCGGCCGCGTCTTGGTAAAGGGGATCGGGGAGCTCCTCCCCCCTCCCTATGGCCCAACCCGCCTCCGGGTTCCAAGCCTCATCCCACCAACCATCCAAGGTGCTCATGAAAAGGGACCCATTCAACACCACCTTCATGCCGCTGGTGCTACAGGCCTCCAAGGGACGACGGGGATTGGCCAGCCAGAGATCCACCCCTTGGACCATCAATTTGGCCAGCTCCATATCGTAGTCTTCCAAAAAGATCAGGCGCCCCTTGAGTTCTGGCCACTGGCTGGCCGCCACTATCTGCTGGATGAGCCTTTTACCTTCTTCGTCCCTGGGGTGGGCTTTGCCGGCATATATGATCTGGACGGGCATCTGGGGATGATTCGCCAGGCGGATCAGCCTCTCCAAATCGTGGAGCAAAAGGGTGGGCCTCTTATAAGCGGCAAACCGGCGGGCAAAGCCTATGGTGAGAACCCGGGGATGGAGGAAGGATCGAGCTTGGGTCACCTCCTGGGCCGGAGCCCCCTCCCCTCCAGCCTGCTGGCCAGCCTCCGTCTGACCTCCTTTATCAGCCGCTCCCTTTGTTTCTCATGGGCCTGCCACAGCTCTCCCTCGGGTATGTCCTCCACCCTCTCCCAAATTTCTACCCTATCCTGATTTTCCCTCCAGCGGGCACCCAAGTAAAAATCCAGGAGCTGACCCATCTTTTCCCCTATCCAGGTGGT
>DRZV01000104.1 GCA_011375465.1 Neomoorella mulderi | reverse complement strand
GCTGAGCCGGGGGTATTTTTCTTCGGTAGAGGTGGAGACCGTCCTCTCTCTGCTGAGGCTTGTGGATAATCCTCGGCAGGATATTCCCCTGGCAGCGGTTCTCCGCTCCCCTATCGTGGGGCTTACTCCCGAGGAACTGGCCCGCCTGCGCTTTAACGCCCCAGAAGGGGATTTTTACACGGCGGTGGTAAAGGCCTCCCACAAGGACGATCCCCTAGGGGGAAAGCTGAGGAAATTTTTACATAGCCTGGAGCGCTGGCGCACTTTGGCCCGCAGGTGCTCCCTGGTGGACCTCATCTGGGAGATCTACCGGGAAACGGGATACGTGGAGATGGTGGGAGGATGGCCAGGAGGGGCCCAGCGCCAGGCCAATTTGCAGCTTTTGCTGGAGAGGGCCCAGCAATTCCAAGGATTTGTCCAGCATAGCCTCTTCCGCTTCCTCAGATTTATAGATCGGCTAAAGGAAAGGCAGGGGGATCTGGGTCTGGCTCCCACCCTGGGGGAAAAGGAAAATGTGGTGCAGGTCATGAGCATCCACCGGGCCAAAGGGTTGGAGTTTCCCGTGGTGGTGCTATCTGACCTGGGCCGCAGGTTCAACCTGAGGGACCAGAGGGAAGATTTCCTGCTCCACGGGGAACTGGGACTGGCCCCCCTTTACGTGGATCCGGAAATGGGGGTGAAGTACCCCACTTTGCCTTACCTGGCCTTGGCCCACCGCTTAAAACTGGAGTCCCTGAGCGAGGAGCTGCGGATCCTCTATGTGGCCCTGACCCGGGCCAGGGAGAAGCTCCTCCTGGTGGGGTGCGACCGGGATCCGGACCGCTTGATTAAGAGGTGTTCCCTGGCCCTTCTCCAAGAAGAAAGGGAGCTGCCCCTATCCCTTTTAATAAAAGCCCAGTCTCCCCTGGAATGGTTGGTCATGGCCCTTTTGAGGCACCCCCAAGCCCAGGCCTTGAGGGACAGGGCTGGCTTAAAGGGATGGGTGTTTCCGGAAGAAAACTCCTGTTTCCGTATTTGCTTGATCCGGGGATCCGAGGAGGCCGCTCATTCAGGGGGAGGGGATTTATCCCCTGTCCCAGAGCCGGAGGAGAAGCGGCAGGAGTGGAGAAAGAGGATCGAAGCCCGTCTTACCTGGAAGTATCCTTATAAAAGCTGCACCAGCCTGCCGGTAAAATGGGCGGTTAGCGAGCTCAAGCGGCGTTTTGACTACATCCGGGGTGAGGGCACCGCCGACCTGCCCCGGACCCAAGGCGTTTTTCACCGCCGCCCCCTTTTCCTGCAAAAAATCAGGGCCCTGACTCCGGCGGAGAGGGGGGTGGCCCTCCATCTGCTCCTGCAGCATGTGGATCTGAGGGCGCCTGTGGACAGGGAAGCCCTGATCCAGCTGCGGCGAAAGCTGGTGGAGGAAGAATTTTTAACCCCTGAGGCGGCGGAGCAGCTGGATCTGGAGGTGGTGGAGGCCTTCTTCCTGAGCCCCCTGGGGAAGAGGCTGCTGGCTCAGCCCCACAGGGTAAAAAGGGAGGTTCCCTTCTCCCTGTGGGTACCGGCCCGGGAATTCTATCCCGGCATGGCTCCGGAGGGGGAAATGGTCATAGTGCAAGGGATCATAGACTGCCTGGTGGAAGAAGAGGGGGGGCTGCTGCTCATCGACTTTAAGACCGGCAGGATTCCTCCTTCTTTAGAAGAATACAGAGAACAGGTGAAATGGTACGTCAGAGCTGCCCAGTCCATCTGGGAAAGGCCTGTAAAGGAGGCCTACCTCTACTTCCTGGACCAGGGAGAAGCGGTACCACTCTAGAAAGAAGGGCGGGATAGGTTGTCCAGAAACCCTCAGCAGGGAGAGGAGATGCTTTTGGCCACCCTGGGAACCGAACCCCAGGTGATAACCCTCTGCCTGGATCGGCTCCTGGGGCAGCAGAAGAATATTGTCAAAACCCTGGTGGTATATACCGAGGAGCCCAGGGTAAAGGAAGCCTTAAAGATCTTGGAAGAAGAGTTCCCCCGCAGCTATCCTGAAATAGATTTCCAGGCCGTAGGGGTGGAGAAGGAGGGCCGGTTTCTGGAAGACTTCCGCACCCCAGAAGACGTGCTCTTATTGTGGCAGACCTTCTACCGGCTGATACGGGAGGCCAAAGAAAAAAGCTATATAGTGCACCTGAACGTGGCTGGAGGTAGGAAGGTTATGGGTGTGATGGCTATAGCAGCGGCCCAGCTCCTCTTCGGGCCCCAGGATCAGGTCTGGTATCTCCTCACCGAAGGTTGGCAGCCCGGCTCCCCCCGTCGCCTCCACCTGCCCCCAGAGGCCCCGGTATCTTTGTTTTCCGTGCCGGTTCTGTGGTGGAAAGAAGGGGGCTGCTTTATAGAAATGGTGGCCACCCTTAAGGATCCCCAAGAAACCAAGAGGTGGTTCGAAAGGATCGTCGAGAGAAGGGAGAAGAGGCGCCAGAGGGAGTTCGTGAAATACTGGCTGACCCCGGCGGAGCGGAAGGTTCTGAAGTTGGCTTGCCTGGGGCTGGATAACGCCCAGATAGCGGAAACCCTTCGCCGGAGCAAGCAGACCATAGCCAACCAGTTCACCAAGATATACGAGAAGTTTAAGGATTGGCAGAACAATCCAGAAGAACCGGTAAACCGTACCAGGCTGGTATTGGCCTTCGCTTCCTATTTTCAGGAGCAGGAGGAGGTTTAAAATGTGGAGCTCTACGCCTGGATGGGAAAACCCCTCAAGGACCACCTGGAGGATACCCTGAAGGCTGCTCAGGTCCTGGCCTCCCGCCAGGGTATAAAGTTAGATCAGGAGGCGGAGAAGGCCATATGGCTTCACGCCGCGGGTAAGGCCCACCCCGCCTTCCAGGCTTGTCTCCTTTCCTTTGGAGAGTTTTTTAATCCCGCCCCCCTTTCCGCCGCCTTTGTGCTCCAGGCCACGGGAAACCGATCGTATGCGGAGGCGGTTTTAAGTCAATATACCTCGCTGGCTGAAGGAAGGGAACTGGAAAGAGAGGTGCGTTTTTGGGGGGAAAGGCTGGAGGAGGTGCCCTTTTCCGATCCATCTATAACGGCAAAAATAAGAGAGGTACCCCCTCCGCCCAGGGGCCCAGAGGCCTGGTTGGAAAAACGGCTCTTTTACTCCCTCCTCCTGGCAGCCGACCTCTATGCCACCCTTTTGGAAAGGGAATGGGAATTTTTACCTCTTCAGGTGGACTTGGAGCAGGTGGATAAATACGCCATAACCCAGAGGAGCAGGCCCGGAGCTCCTTGGCGTATAGCCCTCCGCCGGGAGGTGCAGGCCAGGGCAGAGAAGATAGAGGGACCGGGGGTGTATACCCTCAGCCTGCCCACCGGAGGGGGCAAAACCCTTATGGGGCTGGAAGCGGCCATGATGGCAGCGGTTAAGACAGACGCTCCTAGCCTCGTCTATGTCCTGCCCAGCCAGACTCCTATAGAAGAAAACGCCAATGTGGCCCGTATAATGTTTAAAAAATTCTTCTTCCTGGGAGAGGATCATCATCCGCCTGTGGGGCCTCCCCTGGAAGGGGTGCCCTTTTCCCTCTCCTTCCGCCGGCAGTTTTTCAGCTTCTGGTACCACTGGCAGGAGCCCGTGATGGTTACCGGCCTGGAACGGTTTATAGAGCTGCTCTACTCCCCTTTAGCCCAGGAAGCCCTCTCTTTTTATCGGCTTTATGGCGCAGTGGTGCTCTTGGAGGAAGGGTGGTGTCTGCCTACCCCTCAGGGAGAAAATTTATTCTCCTTTTTATCCTCCCTGGCGGAGAAGATGAACATGACCTTTATCCTGCCTTGCCCCTGGCCCTGGGGGGAAGAAGGTATTGCCGAGATAGGCCCGGGTCCACACGTCTTTCCCGGGGATCGCTACCAGGTTGACTGGGATCCTGTTCCCCTGGAGGAGGGGGAACTTCTATCCTTTTTGGAGTCTCACCTGGCCCTGGGTCGTGGAAGGAGCTTGATCATCCTCAATCATCCGGGTAAGGCCCTTAGCCTATGGCTCGCCTTGGAAAAAAAGGGTTTAAATCCTTCGCTGCTCACCCCCTGGATGGCCCCTATACACCGGAGGGCTGTGGTTCAAGAAATCCGCCAGAACAGAAGGGATCAGCCCGTATGCTTGGTGGCCACCCCCATGGGGGAAGGGGTGGATCTGGATTTTTCCCTGGTTTTCCGGGAGCTGGCCCCCCTTCCCCGGCTCCTCTGGGCAGCGGGCCGGTGTAACCGCCATGGGGCGAAGGAACGGGGAGGGATATTTATAAGGGATCTCCAGGGAAGGAGCCTCTACCCCCGGGACGCCCTGGAGAAAACCCGCAGAGCTCTAGGTGAAGCCCGGACCTTCCTGGAAAGGGAGCTGGTGACCCTCCTGGGGCTCTATACCCCTGGGCCTGAGGACAGGGCCTATCCGGAGGAAATCCCCCAAGCCACCCTGATCTTACCCTACGGGGAGAGACAGAGGGATTGGGACATCTTAACCGGAAGGGCAGCCCCTTCCCGGGGGATGGAACTTCTGCACCTGAAAAGATCGGCTTACCGCCGCTTCGCCACCCAGGCCCTTTCTCTGCCCGAGGTATGGCTAAGGGAGTGGTCGGAGCGGATGCCCGGGGGAGTGACAGAGGTGATGCCCGGGCTGTGGTTTCTGGAGGAGGGGGCGCTGGGGAAGGTTTATTCTCCCCGGTGGGGCTTTCTGCCCCCCGAGGGGGAACGCTGATGGAACTCCCCTCTTATTTTTACCTCACCGGCCCTTCCCGGGAGCTGGCCCGCTGGATAGCTTTGGCCCTCATGGTGCTGGATCACCTCGCCGCCGCCCTTTTCCCCCAGAATCTGTGGCTGCGCCTTCCAGGAAGGGCGGTGTATCCCGTCTTCGCCCTGTTCATGGGGCAGACCCTGGGCCGGGGTTATCCCGCCTCCCGCTACATATCCAGACTTCTACCCTTTGCCCTCCTGGCCCAGCCCCCTTACTACATGCTGCTTTCCCCCGGCGTGCCCTGGTACCGGGATCTCAACATCCTGTTCACCCTCCTCTTAGGGGCAATTCTTTGGTATATTTTAGAAAAAAGGCTCTGGTTTTTACTGCCCCCGGTGATCCTGTCGGCGGGCTGGGCTGATTATGCCCTTCCCGGCGTGCTGCTCATACCGGTGGCTGCCAAGCTCTACCAGGAGAAAAGCCCCCTATGGTGGTTCCTGCTCCTGCTCCTTTTGCCCTGCCTCAATTGCCCTTCCGGCATGACCCCGGTGGAGCTGGCCCTCTCAGGAGGCGCTTTCCTGGCTTTTCCCCTTTTAGGCCTGGTGGAATTTATACCCAAGGGTCTACCCCGGGGCCCCTGGTGGTTACCTTACGCCTTTTATCCCTTTCACCTGTGGGTTGCCTGGTTTTTGCTGAAAACGTTCCCGGGAGCGTTCCCTGGGGGGTTGTAGAGCTTTCGGCAATATGCTATCTTGGAACTATAAATCACATCTGAGGGGGTAATGTAATTGTTGGACTACGTTTTGCTGGCCCTGGTCTTGCTCCTGGTGCTTTATGGGGTGATGGTCTACAACGGCCTGGTGCGTTACCGCAACTGGACTCAGGAGTCCTGGGCCCAGATCGACGTGCAGCTGAAGCGGCGTTATGATCTGATCCCCAACCTGGTGGAAACCGTTAAGGGGTATATGAAGTACGAACAGGAAACTCTGGCCAAGATCATCGAGATGCGGAGCAAGCTGGTGCAGGGATCTCCTGAGGAGAGGATGGAGGCCAACCAGCAGCTGGGGGGAGTCCTCCGCCACCTCTTTGCCCTGGCCGAGGCCTATCCTGATTTAAAGGCCAACACCGTATTTTTGCGCCTTCAGGAGGAGCTCACCACCACAGAAAACAAGATAGCCTACGCCCGGCAGCTCTACAACAAAACCGTGGCCGAGTACAACATCCGCCGGGAGAGCTTTCCCGCCAACATCTTTGCCTCCCTTTTCGGCTTTCAGCGCATAGAACCCCTGGCTATCCCCGAAGGGGAACGGGAGGCTCCCCAGGTAAAACTTACCTGAACCGGGTGATAATATGATCCTCTATGAAGCCTTGCGGGAGAACCGAAGGCGTACTTATTATCTTCTGGCTTTTTTTGTTGCTCTGGTTATGGCCACCGGGGCAGCCCTGGGATATCTGGCTGGAGATACTTGCATGGGCCTGGGCCTAGCCTTGATATTTGCCGCCTTTTATATACCCTTCACCTACTGGACAGCCGCCTGGCAGGTCTTGAACCTGGCCGGCGCCGAAGAGGCCCCCGAGGAGGAATACCCGGAGCTCCACCACCTGGTGGAGGAACTGGTCCTAGCCGCCCGGCTGCCCAAGCCCAAGGTATATGTGGTAAAAGACCCAGCCCCCAATGCTTTTGCTGCCGGCATGAAGCCGGAGGAGAGCGCCGTGGCCGTAACCACGGGCCTTTTGGAACTTCTGGACAGGGAGTCTTTAGAAGGGGTCATAGCCCACGAGATCTCCCACATAAGAAACGGCGACGTGAAGCTCATGACCCTGGCCATAGCCCTGGTGGGGGTGATAGTGCTTTTGGCTGACCTGGGCCAGAGGATGCTGTGGTACGGCGGACTCTGGGGCCGGGATCGAGGCCGGAGGGACAGGGATAGGGGTGGAGGGGAGATCATACTGGTGGCTCTGGCCCTGCTCCTGTTGCTGCTGGCTCCCCTGGCCGCCTTCCTCACCCAGATGGCCCTTTCCCGCAACCGGGAGTTCTACGCCGACGCTTCGGCGGTGGACCTCACCCGCAACCCCCAGGGGCTCATCAAGGCCCTGACCCTGTTAAAGGAACACCAGGCCACGGTAAAAAGGGCCAATCCCGCCACCGCGGGGATGTATTTCGTTTATCCCTTTAAAGGGGAGGAGTTCTGGTCCAGCCTCTTTTCCACCCATCCCCCCATCGAGGAGCGCATCCGCCGGCTGGCTGCCCTTTAAAGATTATAGGCAGGAAGGCCTGTCCTTTCTGCCTGCTGTACTAAAGGGCCTGTACCTAGAAGGTGAAGGCCCAGATCACATAGCACCGGGCATCTCCCCTTCGATAGGCCTCCAGAGGGTTTTCGATGCTGGCAGGAACCACCAGGGCTACAGGTCTGTAAGTATCCAGATCCCATCCCCGGATCCCTTCCTCCATCAGGGTGAAGGATAGGACCGCCGGGGTTTCCTCGAATCCCGGGAGTCTCCCCTTTAGATCAGCGCTGTTGAGGAAATCCCCTTCGGTGTTGGAGATGAAATATCCCTCCTCGAAGAAATACTGTAGGGTCTCCTGGACAGTACTGCCGAAGCGCATATTTCCCCCTCCTTCAACCCCTTTTTAATTAAATTATCCCTCGAGCAGGTTACCCCCTCTTCCCTCTGTACA
The DNA here is from genome assembly GCA_011375465.1 of Neomoorella mulderi. Classification (GTDB taxonomy): domain Bacteria; phylum Bacillota; class DSM-521; order Neomoorellales; family Neomoorellaceae; genus SpSt-1133. Next base: position 1,482 of record DRZV01000104.1, on the reverse strand, counting down.
AAATTTTATCGAATAGCAGGAAAATTTTTGGTAAATGTCGAATAAATAAACTAAGTTTTCTAAAGAATCCGGCATGTTTTCCAGTAGCCAAATACCAAAAATGATGGTAGGGGCGCTTCTTGTCAATTTTGGCGGTTCGGCTATTCTTTAGGGGAAGAGTTTTTCGTGTAAAATGGGAAACCGGACAGAGAGGCTATAACAGGGGGGCAAAAGGGCGGATTTTAGGCAGCTCAAAAAGTTGTACCTGGATTCCGCTCGGCTCTAATTTTGTAAACAAAGGCGGTAGCCTTGTTATCAGGGTTTCCCTTTCCGAGAAAAACCGAGAAAAAATCAGGATCATAAAAGAGGTCCTGGGAGAGTGATGTCGATGCAGATCACCGTGAGTTTCGCTGCCCCGGAGCCCGTATCCCTGCCGGTCCACCACACCATATACTGCAGGGGCTAGTCTATCGCCATATGGACAACCCCACCATACGGAGTTATCTCCACGAACACGGTTTTCCCCTGGGCAAGAGAAAGTTCAAGCTCTTTACCTTTTCCCGGCTTAAGGGTTCCGCAGTGACCTATAAGGAGGAGACCAAGGAGCTGATATTCACCCCGCCCCTGCGGCTGGTAATATGTTCCCCCGTGAGCTTTATTCTACAAGAAATAGGAACCGGGTTTTTGCGCCAGGGAAAGGTGAGGATGGGCAGGGCTGTCTTGGAAGCCCAGGGCATGTCGGTGAACGCTCCCCAGGTAACCTCCTCCCCCATAAGGGTACGCATGCTGTCCCCTTTGGTGGTTTACAGCACCCTGGAGGGAAACGGGGGTAAATATACTTATTACTATATGCCCTATGAGGAGCGCTTTGCCGAACTGGTGGGCCAAAACCTCAGGAAGAAGTATCTTTTGGTATACGGCCGTGAGCCTTACATCCCTGATTTTTCCATCCGGCCTTTGAGGCTCCGGGATCAGGACTTCAAGGTGACCTATTTTAAAGATACCCTTATAAAAGGGTGGATGGGGGACTATGAACTGGAGGGAGATCCGGAACTTCTCCAGCTGGCCCTGGATGCAGGCTTGGGCTCCAAAAATTCTCAAGGATATGGGTGCTGCAGGTTATTGACCAAGTAAAAAAGAGGGGGCAGAAGGGATGGGGAATCGAAAAAGCAACGCTGAAAAGATCCAGCTAGATTTAAACCCTACAGGCAATTTCTGGACAGATAATGGCCTGGTCTATTTGGTAAACCGGTTTGGCCAGGGAGTTTTTAGCAGCAAGGAGATTTTAGATTACCTGGTTGGTGAACTTCTCCGGGAAACGGGAAACAAAGGGGAATACTACGATGAAGTCACAGGAGAGGTGAAAGAATATGATAAGGTGAATTGGGTTTATCCGACTAATTACTTTATTAAATCCGTAGATAGCGCTCCAAAAGTAAAAGTAAAAATAGAAGGAAAGGAAAGGAAACTCCCCACATTCCCTCCTAGGCCTACTTTGAAGCT
>DRZV01000111.1 GCA_011375465.1 Neomoorella mulderi | reverse complement strand
GGACCTGCGGAGGAAAAAGAAAAGGCGGGTGCTGCCCGTTCCCGCAGCCCCGCTGAAAACCATCCATGGCGTAAGCCATTTTTACCCCGCAGGTCTTATTATACCACATCCATGACATGACATTTTCACTGGCTCTTGACAGGATCAGAAAAGTATCGAGGTGCCCAGGAAATTTTATAAAACAGCAGGAAAAATCAAGGCAGCGAAGAAAAGGCTATTGTAATCGACCGCAAGGTTCAAGGAGGTATTATCGTGGACAAAAACGTGCGGTTCCTGACCTTCACCGCCATATTGTTGGCCCTGACTGGGGCCTTTCAGATGATGGGTTTACCCCAATATTTTACCGGACCGGTGGTAAATGCCATGCTCTATCTGGCCACCCTAACTGTGGGCATGGAAAGCGGAATCCTCATCGGGCTCTTTACCCCTTGGGTGGCTTTGATCAGAGGGATCCTACCGTCTCCTGCCCAGCCCATGGCACCCTTTATAATGGTGGCCAATGCCACCCTGGTGGTGGTGTTCGGGCTGTTAAAGCGCTTCAATCCCTGGGTGGCCATGATAGCGGCCTCCCTGTGCAAATATGGGAATATTCGTACTGGCACTGAAGTTTTTCCTGCATTTACCCCCTAAAATAGCCCAAGCCTTCCAGGTGCCCCAGCTCATAACCGCGCTGGCCGGAGGAGTTATAGCCCTGGTGGTTTATATGGCCCTTCCCCAACAGTTATAAGGAGCCTTTATAGAATTGGGCTCCCGGGAAAGTTGTACCTGCACTCCGGGTTTGCTATACTCCTTAATAAAAATAAAAACGGATTGGGTAGGGAAAGGAAGGAAAATCATGCCTGTCAACACCGAGGCTTTCCTTGAGCACCTGGCTGTTCTAGCGGCGGCCAACAATTACTTCCCTCCAGAATTGTACGAAAGGTACAATGTAAAACGGGGTTTGAGGAACCCGGACGGCACCGGGGTTTTGGTGGGCCTCACCAAAATTGGCGAAGTTCACGGCTATATTTTAGATAAAGGGGAAAAAATACCCGACGAAGGGCGGCTCCTCTACCGGGGCATCGACGTCAAAGAAATAGTCCAAGGTTTCCTCCGGGAAAACCGTCCCGGCTTTGAGGAGGTCTGCTACCTCCTCCTCTTCAGCGACCTGCCCAAAAAAGAAGAGCTGGATAATTTTTCTAAGATATTGGGGAAAAAACGCGCTCTTCCCAATGGATTTGTAGAGAATATGATCCTGAAAGCACCCAGCCCTGACGTGATGAACAAACTGGCCAGGAGCGTGCTGGCCTCTTACTCTTACGACCCCTCCCCTGAAGATCTCAATATTAAAAACGTGGTGCGGCAGTGCATTGAACTCATCGCCCGCTTCCCCGTAATGGTGGCCTATGGTTACCAGGCCAAAGCCCATTATTACGATAATAAGAGCCTCTACATCCACTTCCCCCGGGAAGATCTGAATACGGCGGAGAACTTCCTTTACATGATCCGCCCCGATAACAAGTATACCCCCCTGGAAGCCCAGGTGCTGGATTTAAGCCTGGTGCTCCATGCCGAACACGGGGGAGGGAACAATTCCACCTTTACCGTGCATGTGGTGGCCTCCACGGGAACGGACATCTATTCGGTCATGGCGGCAGCGGTGGGTTCCCTAAAGGGCCCCAAGCATGGGGGCGCCAATATAAAGGTCATGGAAATGATGGAGAACTTGAAAAACAATGTAAGGGATTGGCGGGATGAAGAAGAGATAGCCAGATACTTGGAAAAAATATTAGAGAAAAAAGCCTTTGACGGTTCAGGCCTGATATACGGTTTTGGCCATGCGGTGTATACCCTTTCGGACCCCAGGGCCGTGCTCTTGAAGGATAAAGCCATAGAGCTGGCCAAGGAAAAGGGTCTGGAAGAAGAGCTTCAACTGTACCTTACTCTGGAGAAGCTGGTACCACAAGTTTTTGCCAGCAGAAAAAAGACAAACAAGGTAATAGCTCCCAATGTGGACTTCTATTCCGGTTTTATATACCAGATGCTGAACATACCTAAGGAGCTTTACACCCCCCTCTTCGCCGTAGCCAGGATAGCGGGCTGGTGCGCCCATTTCTTAGAAGAGCTGATAAGCGGGGGAAGGATCATCCGGCCGGCCTACAAGAATGTCATGGAAAGGAGGAATTACATCCCTCTGAGCGAAAGATAAGGGAAGAAAGGGGGGAAGGATACCTTCCCCCCTCTATTTTGCTCCCCGGATGGAAAGGAAGTGGCGCCTTAGGAAGTAGGCAAAGAGGTTGAGGGCCAATACAGTGAGGATCAGGACTGCTGCGGTGCCAAAAGCCATATCCATGGCCCCCACCTCCATGGCCACCAAGTATATGTGGAGGGCCAAGGTTCTGGCAGGGGCAAATATGGAAGTGGGTATGAGCACAGACCCGCCCAAGGTTAAGAGGAGAGCTGCTGTCTCCCCCACTATCCTGCCTATCCCCAGGATAACCGCAGTTATGATGCCCGGGGCTGCTGCCGGAAGTACTATTCTGGTCACCGTCTGCCAATGGGTGGCCCCCAAGGCATAGCTGGCCTCCCTGTATTCCCGGGGCACTGCCTTTATGGCCTCTTCCGTGGCCCTTATTAAAATGGGCAGTATCATCAGGGTGCCTGTAAGGGACCCTGAAAGGATGGAATAGCCGCCGGTATAGGGCTTCAATTTAGCCACGAAAAGGGCGAAGCCGAAAAGCCCGAACACTATGGAGGGGACAGCCGCCAGGGATTCGTTGCCGAACCTTATTATCTTAACCAAAAGGCTTTCCCTGGAATATTCGGTAAGTTGAACCGCAGCTGCCACCCCCAGGGGTACAGCCAAGATCATGGTCAGGATGACGAAGTAAACTGTGCCGAGGATAGCGGGGTAAATGCCGCCCTCCCTGCCCATGGCCCGAGGCGTTTCGGCTAAAAACCCATAATTTATCATCTTTAAACCCCGGGAAAGGATGTAAAAGAGTATCACCAAGAGGATGGCCAGGGTGGAAAAGGAGATCACCCACAGGACAGTTTTCCAGATCTTCTCTTCTATCCTGGCCTTCACCGGGACATGACCTCCCTACCTGCCACCCTGAGGGCTATCAGGTTTAAAATTATGATGATCACGAACAGCACGATGCCTGTGGCGAAGAGGGCCTGCATATGGGGCCCCTCAGCCGCATAGGCAGCTTCTATGGCTATGTTGCTGGTCAAAGTCCTACACGGTGAAAAAATAGAGGTGGGAATCAGGACGTTGTTTCCCACCACCATGATAACCGCCATGGTTTCACCGATGGCCCTCCCCATGCCCAGTATGATGCTGGCCAGTATGCCGGAACGGGCAGTGGGTATGAGCACCTTGACCACTGTCTGCCAGTGGGTGGCACCCAGGGCCAGGGAGGCTTCCTTTAGATGCCTAGGGACCGCCCTCAAGGCGTCCTCGGAGATGGCGATTATGGTGGGGGAAATCATGATGGCCAAAATTATGGCAGCAGCCAAGACGCTATATCCTGACTGCATCTGGGGAGGCAATTTATGGGCAAGATAGTGGGTCTCTATGAACCTTATGGCCGGAACCACTGTGGTCATGCCGAAAAGCCCGTATATCACAGAGGGTATGCCTGCCAGGAGCTCTATTCCCGGTCTCAAAATCATGTCCGCTCTCTTGGGTGCGAATTCAGCCAGGAAAACAGCCGTGGCCAGGCTGACCGGCACTCCCAAAACCAAAGCCCCCAGGGTTACCACTAGGCTGCCCACGATCATGGGGAAGATGCCAAAAATGCCCGCCACGGGGCGCCATTCCCTTCCCAGCAAAAAGTTCCCCAGCCCCTCTTTTTGTATAATGGGATAACCTTCCAAGAATACGAACAGGGCTATCATGAAGACCGCCACTACGGAAATCAGGGCGCTGATGAAAAGGAGGCTTTCATAGAAACGCTCCCTTATCCTTCTCCCAAGCATTTTTTTCCTCCATTATATGGCTATAACAAAGGGTAGAACTGACTCCACCCTTTGTTCAGCCTCGTGTTATAAAAATCTTTCCCAGCTATTTTGTGGGCTTGACGGGGATGTACTCCTTCTCCACTATCTTTTGCCCTTCGGGGCTCAACACAAAATCGATGTAGGCCTTCACCACCCCTTCAGGCTCCTCCTTGGTGAGATACAGGAAGGGGCGGAAGAGTTTGTAAGTCCCCTTCAGCACGTTGTCCTTGGTGGCTTCCACGCCATCCACCACCTTTAGCGCCTTTACTTCCGGGCTGAGGGCTCCCAAGGAGATATAACCTATGGCATTCTCGTTGCTGGCCACCGCCGTCCTCACCGCACCGGTGCTGTTCTGCACCACGGCTTTATCGGTGATCTTCTCCTTGCCCATCATTATTTCTGTAAAAGCGCCCCTGGTGCCAGAACCCTCTTCCCGGGTCACCACAGTAATGGGAGCATCCTTGCCGCCGACTTCTTTCCAATTGGTGATCTTGCCCGCATATATATCCCTGATCTGGTCCATGGTCAGGTTATCCACGGGGTTTTTGGGATTGACTATAACTGCTATGCCGTCCTTGGCGATTACAAATTCCTTCACTTTGCCCTTTTCCTCCGGCTTCAGTTCCCTGGAGGAAGCTCCTATGTCCACCGTTCCCTCGGTAGCCCCTTTGATACCGGCTCCTGAACCGCCTCCCGACACATTTATCTTCACGTCGGGATGCTTGGCCATAAAAGCCTTGGCCAGCTCTTCGGACAGGGGTTGGACAGAGGTGGAACCCGCAATCTGGATGCTGCCGCTCAGCTTTTCCGCCTGGGGTTGGGTGCCGGGAGCAGGCGTTTCCGCCTTCTTACCACAACCCACCATCAACAAACCTACACACAGCACCAGCGCTAGAGAAAGGAACAAAAGGCTCCTGCCCAATTCATCTCCCCCTTTGGGTATAGTTTTTGTCTATGCCACATAGAATTATAAGGGAGAATTTTGCTATTTACAATTAAAAGGGGGTTAAGATTTTGGTTAAGGAAATGTTAAACTCACTGCCTCTTCATACCCTTTATAACCACTATGGGGGTCCCCTGGTCGGCGGAACCTGCCAATAGGTCCGCCAGGGTGGCGGCTATGCTCGCCAGCCGCCTGGGGGTAGTGCCCAGATCGCTCTGGTTCTCCCTCAATTCGGCTATTATCCTCTCTATCTCCCCCCGGGAGTATCCCTGGTTATAAAGGGTATCTACCACCAATTTCAGTTTTTTCCCCGTCCGCAGCTGGTATTCCCTGAGCCTCTCCGAAGCCCCCAGGGCAGGATAAGGATCGGCCAGCTCGTAGATGCCCGTATCCGGGTCCTTATAGGCCCCATCCCCGAATATGATCACGTCCACGTCTTTCCCGGTCTCCTGAAGGATGCGGGAGCGGATCTGTTCGGCCGTGCCGTCGGCATCTTCGGGCAACAGCTTTAAGACCCCCTTCTCATAGTCAGAGACGTTGGAACCTATAACTCCCCAGGGGACAGGTCCCAACTCGTCCAGGGTTTTTACCGGTGCCTGGGCGCCAAAGGCCAAAAACAGGTCCTTGCGGAACTTACGGGCGTGAACTTCCCCCAAGATTATGCCATCCAGATATCCCAGTTCGTATACTTTGAAGGGGTTATTGGTGAAAATGACGTCCCCCTTAGCCCCCCCTTCTTTGATGATGTCCAGATAGAGCTGCCTGTAATCCAGACCGGTTATGGGATGCCGGAACATGCCGTTCATCAATTCTTGGGCATAAATGGCCTCGTCGTCGGAGAAGGCGTCCAGATACTGGGCGAAGGAGGTCCGGTAAAGGGGCCCTCCTTCCCCTGCCAGATAGCTCAGGGCATCGTAGAGCACAAACTCCTTCCGTCCCAGGTCCACCCCCGCAGCCAAGGCTTTGCGGGCCTCAGGCATATCCCCTAAAATCTCCACCGATTTTTTGGCTGCCTTGGTGTGATCGGTGAAGGTGACTTCTAAAGGGGCTATAAAACCGTCCGGGGTCCGCACCGTCACATCGGCGATTCCCGTCCCCAGGATCTTTCTCATACCCATAATGCTATATCCAAGGGACTGGAGGATCAAAGCTGCTATCACTTCCCTGATGAGTATATTAAGATGGGGAGTGCTCCCTCGGGCGGAAGACAGGTGCTTATAGACGGTTTTTAAAGAAAGCCGGGTCCGGGCCAATTCCGGATCTATCACCTGATTTCCCACTTCGTCTGCGGGGATGGGGAAGGCCACTATGACCCGGCCCCCCTGGGTGGCCATGGCGATGGCCCTCAAAACCAAGGCAAACCGGTTACGGCTGGCAATGGGATATACCACAGCTAGGGTGGCCTGGCTCCTCAAATTGAAGCCTTCTCTGATCATCCGGGCCAGATCCTCACAGGATACATACCTGTTCTGGGAACGGGCCACTACCGCTTCGGTTACACATACTATATCCCCTTCCTCTACCATGCCCTTGACTGCCTCGGCCACAATGGCTGTTATATCGTCATGGGGTAAAATAAGCCCGGTCTTTATGGCCAAAGCCTGGGCCTCTATCCTCGCCCCAAAATCTCCCATAAGCAGATCCACCCTCTCCTTTGAATTTTCACAAACATAACTTTACACCCTGCTTTAGATCAAGGCAAGCCTATCTGCCTATTTTTTCCCAGAGCTTCGCCCTCACCTTCAGGCGCCTATAGCGGTTTATGGCTCCAGCTATCTCGTAAGGCCGGGGGCGGGCTATGTCTCCGCCATGTTCTCCCCGCCTCCCCGCCCATCCGGCCAAACCTTCCTGGGAAAGCTCCTTTTCCAGCAGGGATAAAATCTCGGATAAGGTCCTCTGGCCATCGGCATAAAGGGAAAGATGGCGCAAGACAAGGGCTATGGCTCTGGTCTGGGCAGGATCCACCAACTGCTCCAAGGAGCTCAGATCTATGGTCTCCCAGCCAAAACGTATTTCGTCCTTATCTTGAACCTTCACCTTTTCCCTAAACCCCAGCTTCCAGGGATCGGGCAAGATTATCCGGGACAGAGGGGGCTTGAAGGGTTTGACCTCCTCTAAATTCCGCCGGCTGGGCAAATTCTGGGCTATCTCTTTGGCCCTGGCGGTTACCACCTTGGGCCTATATTTATCCATCATGATGACCTGATCGGCCACGTCGAAATAATCCCCTGATCCCCCCAATACCATTATGGTGGATACCCCTATCTTTTCATAAATGCTTCTCACCCTATCGATGAAAGGGGTGATGGGCTCTTTATCTTTACAGACCAGGGCCTGCATCCTGGCATCCCTGATCATAAAATTAGTGGCGCTGGTATCTTCATCCAAAAGCAGCAGAGAGGTGCCCGCCTCTAAAGCCTCCGCTATGTTGGCTGCTTGGGAAGTGCTCCCGCTGGCGCTGGAAGTGGTGAAAAACCTGGTGTCCTGGCCATCGGGGAGATTATCGATAAAGCTGCTAATATCCACTCCGGTCACAGCCCTGCCGTCCTCGGCCCTGATCTTCACCGCGTCCCTCACAGTCAAAACCAGCTCCCTCCCATCGCCGGGGATATGATCGTAAACCCCCCGTTCGATGGCCTTGAGGAGGGTGGTCTTTCCATGATACCCCCCTCCCACGATGAGAGTGACCCCCCGGGGTATACCCATTCCCGTTACCTTACCCCTGTGGGGGAGAAAAAAGTCATAGCGCAGCTCAGGAGGGGTTTGGAAAGGCACGGCCTTATCCCGGGATAAGGGTTTGTCGCTGACCCCGCTTTCCCGGGGCAAAATGCTCCCATCGGCCACAAAGGCCACCAATCCCTTCTCTTCCATCTGCCTTCGCAAAGACTCCTGGTCTTCGGCCAGATTGACATGCTCCAGCAGGGTTCTTTTGTCCAGGCTGGCGTACCGGAGGGAGCGGCGCACCACCTCCGGCAACGCCTCGAAAAAGATCCGGTGGGCCTCCCGGGCTAGCACCGTCCTTCCCCGGGCCGGGAGCCCCACTGTAAACCGCACCTCCACGAACCTCTCATTAACCACCACCGCCGTACGCTCCAGGATCTCCTGCCCGCAGGGAAGGACATGGATGATCCCGCTATGCCCGGTGCCACAGGGGCGGGAAAGAGCTCGGCAGTGCCTACCGAAAACCCGGGTGAGGAAGTCGCATAGGGCTACAGCCCGAGTTTTCGTGGCAAAGAGTTCTGGGGGAAAGCCGGCTACCTCTTGTCTGACTCGCACCCTGACCCTAGAAGGAGGGGCGAAGGGATCGCTCTGCGCGTGATCTATAAAGAGCTGGTATTCCCCCCAATCATAGGCGCCTTCGAGTTCCTGATAAGCCTTGTATCCCCGGCCATCTATGCGCCTGAGTTTATCCCGCAACTCCTCTTGGCCGCGCAAGACCTCTCCTCCTCGCTCGGAAAATTTGCACGAATTAAAGTTTAGCACATTCAAGAGACCCAAGGAACCAGGACCTAACCTGGCCACCGTGGCCCAACATTTGGCCTTCTGCGGAAACTGGATGCTTTTTTAAAGGCTTTCCAGTACCGTGGCCTTTTAAAAATAGGGGGCATTCTTAAAATAGAAACGGGGGCCGAGTGGCCCCCGTAACGGGATAAATTGGCTGATTGGTCAAAATGTTAACCAAAGTCAAACCGTGCCTCTGGCCCACCTTCAGCTGGACTCCCAGGGGCACGAAGGTGCGAGTGAGTTAAGCAAAATACATATACGCTTAGCTTTGCTCAGGGAAAATTGACCTCTGCGCCGCAGCGCCGAACCAGGGATGTCCTTCTCTGGAGAGGAATATTTTACCAACCCACCAGCTGGCACATCTCATCGTAACCCTGCCGCTCCAGTTTGGCCGCGCTGGCGAACTGGGGCCAATCCTGCTTGTTGAAGGGGAGGTAGTTCCCCAGCGGGTCCTGATAGAAAAACTTCACCGTGGCGGGCAAAACCTCGCCTCAATCGTTGAGCTCCGCCACAACCTTGAGAAAGAGGTTGGCCTCCTGCGGCTGCTGCATATCCCGGCGAAGCTCCTGATCCCAGAAGGCGATCTTTTCCTCCACCTGGCGGATTTGCTCCGGGGT
>DRZV01000077.1 GCA_011375465.1 Neomoorella mulderi | reverse complement strand
CCGACTGGGGATCGGCGAATCTAAGCAGCAGGTAAGCCAGGGTGCTCTTACCCGCTCCGTTGGGGCCTATCAGAGCCACCTTTTCTCCTGGGTGAAGATCTAAATCCACCCCCTCCAGGACCGCTTCCTTGCCATAGGAAAAGGTGACCCCCGGAAGGCGATGGGTTCAGGATGGGTGGGGACGGGAAATCCCTGTCTGAGGAGGCAGACCCAGAAAGCCCCTAACCTCCTGGGCTGCGGCCCGGCCTGCCAAACGCACATGGTAACGGCTGCTCAAAACCTTGATATAGAGGTAGTATTCCGGAGCTAAGAGGATGAAGAAAAAGGCGAAGAAAAAATCCAGATTCCCGGCCAGCAATCTTAAACTCAGGATTACCGCGATCATGGCGATGCCCAAGGTGGTTATGAGTTCCAATACCAGGGAGGATAAAAAGGCCACCTTCAGGACCTCCATGGTGGCTATGCGGAAATCCTCGCCCACCCTCCAGATTTTAATCCCATGCTCCCGGCTACGGCCGAACATCTTTAAGGTGGCCATGCCCTCCAACAGATCCAGGAGATAATCGTTCATACGGCCCAAGAGGTTCCACCTCTCCTGGGCTCTCCCGTCAGCCCAGCGGCCTATCAGGGACAGGAGAAAGACGCCGGCTCCTGTGGATAGGGAGAACACCAGAAAGACCACAGGGTAGAGCAACAGGGAGGATATGAGGATGACGCCGGAGAGGGAGGAGGCAGTGATCAGCAGGGGGAAGTAATTGCGGAAATACTCGCCCACCGCCTCCACCTTTTCCAGCAAAATGGCCACCTTGTCTCCTGCCTTCTTCTCCCAGGCCTTTAAGGGACCCAATCTTATCACCCGCTCGGCGATATCCCGGCGCAAACCCTCCTCCAGATGAAAGGCAAAATTCAGGGCCGCCCTCTCCCGGAGCCAGCTTATCCTCGCCCTCAGGGCAAATATTGTAAAGAGCAGGGCAAGCCCTGGGGATACCTCCTCCAGGCCAGCCCCCCTGAGATGGGCCCTGTCTATTATCCAGGCCAAACAGGAGCTCTGGCTCAAGGCCATGAGCCCGGCCAGAGCTCCTGAACAGGCCGTCAGGCATAGGAGACTCTTTAAATCCTTCCTGGAAACAAGATCCAGCACTTCCCTATCCAACATGGACTAATACACCAATTCTTCCTCCTTGGCCTTTAGGCGCTCCCGGAAAATCCAGTAGGACCATCCCTGATAGAGCAGGACGATGGGCACAAAGGTTACCGCCACGGTGGTCATAACCTTGAGGGTATAGGGATTGGAGGCGGCATTGTAGATGGTCAGGTTCCATTGGGGATTGAGGCTGGATATCATGACGTTGGGGAATAGCCCGCTGAAAATCCTGGCTGTCAAAAAGAGGATGCCCAATCCCCCCGAGATGAGAGCCCAGCCGCAACGGTGCTTCCATAAGAATCCATAACTGCCTGCCAGGGCTGCCAGCATCAGCAGGAAAAAGGCCAACGATAATGGCTTAGAACCTATGCCCAGCCTTATGCTCCAGAGGAAGAAGACCAGGAGCAACAGCCAAGCTGTGGGCAGGTATATCCTGGCCACCCCTTTAGCCCGTTCCACCAGATCGCCCTCCACCCTCAAGGTCAAGAACAGGGATCCGTGGGCGATGAAGAGGGTCAAAAAGACCAATCCCCCCAGCAGGGTGTAAGGAGAGAGCAGGTCAAAGAAAGTGCCCACGAAATTCATACGCTCGTCTATGGGCACCCCCTTCAGGAGATTGGCGAAGGCCACCCCCCACAGGAAGGAAGGGATGAGGCTGCCCAGGGAGAGGGACCAGTCCCAGAAACAGCGCCCCCCAGGCCTTTCATCCATGTTCCGGAATTCCATGGCCACGGCCCTCATTATTAAGGATATCAGGATGGGGAACAGGGCCAGGTAGAAACCGCTGAAAAGGGTGGCGTACCAGTTGGAGAAAGCGGCAAACATGGCGCCGCCGGCGGTGATGAGCCAGACCTCGTTGGCATCCCAGAAGGGGCCAAAGGTGTTGATCATGACCCTGCGCTCCAGGTCATTTTTACCCAAAAAGGGCACCAGTATACCTACCCCCAGATCAAAACCCTCCAGGAAAAAGTAGCCGGCGAACAGCACCCCTATGAGGATAAACCATATCGCATTTAATACCACAGGGAAGCACCCCCTTCACCTTTAGGTGCGGTTACAGGTACCTCTCGGGCGAAACGGGCCAAAAGCCACGCGTCCACCCCCGCCAGGATACCCAATACCAGGGTAAACCCTACAAGGGTTATCAGGAGCTGGCCGCTGGTGACGCATGGCGATAGGGCCTCTTCTATGCGCTGCAGGCCATAAACTATCCAGGGCTGGCGCTCCACCTCCGCCATTATCCACCCACAGGTGTTGGCTATATAGGGTACAGGTATAGTGTAGAGGAGGGCCTTCAGCACTCCAGGGCTGGACTCCAACTTACCTTTCCGCTCCAGATAGTAGGCATAAAGTACCAGGAAGAGCATCCAGAAGCCTGCGGCCACCATGATCCGGAAGGACCAGAAGGTAAGGGCCACCGGGGGTACATGGTAGCCGGGACCGAATCTGGCTTCCATTTCCCGCTGAATATCCTTTATACCCTTCACCTCGGCGCTGAAGGAATTATGGGCCAAAAAGCTCTCCAGTGCGGGAATGGCCAACACCATGCTGTTTTTCTCCTGCTGCTGGTCAATCCAGGCCACCAGGTTAAGGGGGCATAGGAAGCCGTCTCCCACTGGGCATTGGCGGCAGCTATTTTCATGGGCTGCACCTGGGTCATATGCAATCCCGATATGTGCCCTGTTATTATCACCAAAACGGTGGCCAAGAGGCCGGTGATGATGCCGAGCCGCATGGAGGGACGGAATATCTCAGGATGGCTGCCCCTGAGCATGTGATAGGCGCTGATACCCATGATGAAAAAGGCGGAGGTCGCCAGGCCGGCCAGCACGGTATAGGGGAACTGGTTGAATATATTGGGATTGGTGACAAGGGCCAGGAAATCTACCATTTCCGCCCTGCCCCCCCGGAGGACATATCCCACCGGCTCCTGCATGAAGGAGTTGGCGATCAATATCCACAGGGCCGACAGGTTGGAGGCGAAGGCCACCAGCCAAATGGCCAACAGGTGCAATCCCTTGGATAAGCGATCCCATCCGAACACCCACACCCCTAAAAAGGTTGACTCCAGGAAGAATGCCAGCAGGGCCTCGATGGCCAATGGGTCGCCGAAGATGTCCCCTACGAAACAAGAATATTCTGACCAATTCATGCCGAAATGGAATTCCTGCAATATCCCTGTGACCAACTCCCAAGACGAAATTTATAGCAAAAAGCTTACCCCAGAACTGGGCCATGACCTTATAGTTCTCGTCGCCGGTGCGGACATATATGGTCTCCATGAGGGCCACCAGGATGGAAAGGCCCAGAGTAAGGGGCACAAAGAAGAAGTGATAGATGGCCGTTATGGCGAATTACCCTCGGGCCAGGCTTAAAGTGAGGGGGTCGAACATGGGCATCCCTCCTTTTTTCCTGCTGGTTCGAAAAAAATTTTTAAAATCAAAGCCCTATTTGGAACGGGTCTTGGATAAAACTCTTATGCTAAAATTAAATTGATAAAAATATAAGGAGTGAAGCCCATGTTATGGCCCCTCCTTTACATTTTAATCTTCCTGCCCATGTTGATGGCCCATCTTTTTTTTCACGCGGCCGTATTTTCCTTTTCCAGGTTGGGCCTCACCCCCAAAGGGGCTTTCCTGCTGTTCACCCTATCAGTGCTGGGCAGCGCCATCAATATCCCGGTATACAAGCAGAGGCTCCCCTCCCGCCATCCCGACTATCTGGCCGTCCATCCCTTTTATTTTTTCTATTACCCGCCCAAGGTGAACTACCAGGTCATCTGTGTAAATGTGGGAGGGGCGGTGATACCGGTGCTCTTCTCCCTGCACCTTTTGGCTACCCGCGCCGATCTCATCCCCTCCCTTTTGGGCATAGCCGTGGTGACCGCCATTTCTAAAGCCCTAGCCCGCATAGTCCCAGGGGTGGGGATAGCCATGCCCGCCTTTGTGCCCCCCATAGCGGCAGCCCTGGTGGCCCTCCTGTTGGCACCCCATAACCCTGCCCCGGTGGCCTACGTCTCTGGAGTGCTGGGCACCTTTCTGGGGGCAGATATTTTAAACCTCCCCAGGATCAAACAGCTGGAAGCCCAAGTGGTGAGCATCGGCGGGGCTGGAATATTCGACGGCATCTTCCTGGTGGGACTGGTGGCTGCCCTCTTGAGCTAGAGCATCAACCGGGCAGGCAGATGTACTGCCCCACCTGCAGGTTATAGAGGGGTCCACATGGGGGTTTAACCGGAGCAGCTCCTCCACCGTGGTGCCCACAGCCTGGGCGATGCTGTAAAGGGTATCCCCAGGAGCCACTTCCCAGTATATCCCCGAGGGACAGGGAGGTTCAGGGGGGAGGCAGATATATTGGCCCACCTGGAGATTATAGGAGTCCACCCCTGGATTTAAACGTAAAAGTTCGTCCACGGTGGTGCCTACCCGCAAGGCTATATAATAAAGGGTATCCCCTGGCCGGATGCGCCAATAACGGCCAGAAGGGCAAGGCGGTTTTACTATGCCCACGCATATCCCTCCTCCAGCGATCTCTCTTTCAGTTTATGCGTGGGCGGAAAAAATGTTATATTTTATCCAGATTGAACCGCCGATGGAGGGCTTTTATGGCCTTTTCCAAAAGCTCCTCGTCGATGATGCAGGAAACCTTTATCTCTGAAGTGCTGATCATATGGATATTTATTCCCTCTTCGGCCAGGCAGGCGAACATCTCCGCCGCCACCCCAGGATGGGAGATCATCCCGGCCCCTACGATTGATACCTTGGCCACGTCATCCCTAAAGGTAACTCCGGTGGCCCCTATCTCCCGGGCCACCCTTTCGGTGACGGCTACGGCCTGCTTTAAATCTGGCCGGGCCACGGTAAAGGCTATATCGTTTATACCGTCCCTCATAGCGCTCTGGATGATCATATCTACGTTGATATTCTCCGCTGCCAGGGCTTTAAAGATGGCCTTGGCTATGCCGGGGCGATCAGGCACGTGGTGAACCACTATTTGGGCCACATTTTTATCTCCAGCCACCCCGGTGACCACCATCTTCTTCTCCATCTGGCTCACCTCTTTTACCATAGTTCCCGGCGCCTCCGTAAAGCTGGAACGCACTACCAAGGGCACATTGTAGATTTTGGCCAGCTCCACCGCCCGGGGATGCAGCACCTTGCTGCCCAGGCAGGCCAGCTCCAGCATTTCGTCATAGGAAATGGCCTCCAATTTCCTGGCTTCAGGGACAATGCGGGGATCGGTGGTATACACCCCTTCCACGTCGGTGTAGATCTCGCAGAGATCGGCCTTTAAAGCCGCGGCTATGGCCACCGCCGTGGTATCGGATCCCCCCCTCCCCAGGGTGGTTATCTCCCGGAAGGCGTCCATCCCTTGGAAACCCGCCACTATGACTATTTTCCCCTGCTCCAATTCCTGGAGAAGGCGGCTGCAATCGATCTTCAGGATGCTGGCCTTGGTGTGGACGCTGTCGGTGAGGATGCCCACCTGGGGTCCGGTGAGGGAGATGGCCGGTTCCCCCAATTCCTGTATGGCCATGGCCAGGAGGGCGATGGATATCTGTTCGCCCGTGGCCATGAGCATATCCAGCTCCCTGGGGGAAGGGTTAGGGGTTATCTGGTAAGCCATCTCGATGAGCCTGTCGGTCATATCTCCAGGGGCCGATACCACCGCCACCACCTGATGGCCTGCCCTCTTGGTATTGACCACCCTGCCGGCCACGTTCTTTATCCTCTCCGGCCCGTCCATGGAACTACCCCCATATTTCTGCACTATGAGCGCCATAGAGATTCCTCCTAGAATATTTCAGGCTATTCCAAAATAGCAGCCCCTTCAGGAGAGGGGCGTAAAATCTTGATGCTGGCCGTTATCCCCTGCCTGATAAAGGCGCGGGCCATGGCTTCGCCCACTTGGGGAAGGGGGACGTGGCACAGGGCCACCAGGGTGGGCCCTGAGCCGCTGAGGGCTACCCCCAGAGCCCCTGCTTCCTTGGCCGCAGCTATGGCCTCCTCAGCCCCGGGTATGAGCTGCAGCCGGTAAGGCTGATGTAACCTGTCCTCCATCATCTGGCCCATAAGTTTCAAGTCCCCCTCCCAGGAGGCAGCCAGCATCAAGGCCAGGCGATTTAGATTAAAAACCGCATCCTTAAAGGGAACCTGCAGAGGAAGTATGGACCTGGCCTCTTGGGTAGAGAGGCGGAAATGGGGGATAACAGCTATCAGATGGAGCCCCTGGGGTAGGGGTAGCCGGCGCCAGCAAACCTTATTTTCTATTACAGCCACTGCCACCAGGCCACCAATAAAGGCTGGGGTGGTGTTGTCAGGATGCCCTTCCAGCTCCGCCGCCAACATTATGAGATCCTCAAGGGGGCGGGGATCATCCAGGAGGGCGTTAGCCCCCACAAGGGCACCCACCAGGGCAGCAGCGCTGGACCCCAGTCCCCTGGCTATGGGTATGCGATTTAACAGGCGTATGTAAAACCTGGGGGATTTGCCCTCTACCCGCCGGAAGAGCTCTACGGCCGCCCGATAAGCCATATTGCTCTCATCCAGGGGCAGCAGATCCCGCCCTTCCCCTTCTATCTCTATATGGGCCCGGGAGGCCAGCTCCACCTCCACTTCGTTGTAGAGATCCAGAGCCAAGCCCAGGGTATCAAAACCAGGCCCCAGATTGGCGGTGGTGGCAGGTACCCTGACTCTAGGCATACACCCATCCCCTAGCTTAAAATGGCTTCTAAAATTTTTTCTTCTTCCGGGGGAAGGGAAAGGGGGGCCGCCCCTTTAATAGCTATGTCGGGATCCTTGAGACCATGACCGGTGAGCACGCACACCACCCTTTCCCCCTGGGAGAAGAAACCCCTGGCCGCCAGCTTTATCACCCCGGCCAGGGAGGCGGCGGAGGCAGGTTCGGCGAAAATGCCCTCGGCGGTGGCCAGCAATCTCTGGGCCTCCAGGATCTCCTGGTCGCTCACCGCGTCGATGAGCCCCTCTGATTCCCGGGAGGCGTTGATTGCACCCTGCCAGTTGGCGGGGTTGCCTATCCTTATGGCCGTGGCCACTGTCTCGGGATGGGGCACCACCTCTCCCTTCACTATGGGAGCTGCCCCTTCCGCCTGGAAACCCAGCATTTTGGGGAGGCGACGGCAACGGCCTGCCTGGTGGTACTCTTTGAATCCCCTCCAGTAGGCGGTTATGTTGCCCGCATTGCCTACAGGTATGGCCAAGCAATCAGGGGCCTCCCCCAATACGTCGCAGATCTCGAAGGCAGCCGTCTTCTGGCCTTCCAGCCTGTAGGGGTTTATGGAATTGACGAGGGTTATGGGATACTTGGCGGTTATGCTTTTCACCAGATTCAAGGCCACGTCGAAATTGGCCTTTACCCCTATAACCTGGGCTCCGTAAAACAGGGCTTGGGCCAATTTACCCAAGGCTATGTTGCCCTCAGGTATCAGCACTGCACACTTGAGGCCGCAACGGGCCGCATAGGCAGCCGCCGAGGCCGAGGTATTGCCTGTGGAGGCGCACATGACCGCCCGGGATCCCCCCTCCAGGGCCTTGGCTATGGCCATCACCATGCCCCTATCCTTGAAGGAGCCGGTGGGGTTTAACCCTTCGTATTTAAAGTATAGATCCAACCCCAATTCCTTTCCCAGCTTGTGGGAGGGGATAAGGGGGGTATTGCCTTCCTTCAAGGTGATCAGAGGGGTCTGGGGGGTGAGGGGAAGGAAGTCCCGGTAGGCTTTTAGAATACCCGGCCACTCCAAGATCAATCCCCCCTTTCCTCTACCCGCAGGAGGCAGCTTATGGCCTTCACCACCGGAAGGTGGTGCAGAAGCTTTAAAGCCCTCCGCATATTCTCTTCCCGGGCCAGGTGGGTTACGAAGACCAATTCGGCAAATTCCCCCACCAGCCTCTTCTGGATCACCGAAGCCAGGCTCACCTTATGTTCTCCGAAAACCCTGGCTATCTGGGCCAAAACCCCGGGGCGGTCTTCTGCCAGGAGCCTTAAGTAGTAGCTGGTCTCCACTTCCTCCATGGGTTTTATCCCTTTACGGTAAAAGCAGGTGCACAAGATGCGGCCCCGGATACCCTGTTTGTAATTTATAGCCGCCTCCATCACGTCCCCCACCACCGCGCTGGCAGTGGGCAGAGAACCTGCTCCCCGGCCGTAGAACATCAGCTCTCCCGCCGCATCCCCCACCACGAAAACGGCGTTAAATTCGTCGTGGACATTGGCTAAAGGATGGCTGAAGGGTATGAGGGCGGGATGCACCCTCGCCTCTATCCTGTCTCCCCAATCTTTGGCAATGGCCAACAGCTTGACCGCATACCCCAATTCAGCAGCATAGAGTATATCCTGGGGAGCGACGTTCTTTATCCCCTCCCGGTAGACCTGGGGGTAGGTCACCCGGGAGTTGAAAGCCACGGAAGCCAAAATGGCCAGCTTCCGGGCAGCATCGTCCCCCTCTATGTCAGCCGAAGGGTCGGCTTCCGCATAGCCCAACCTCTGGGCTTCTTGCAAGGCTTCCTGGAATTCCCTGCCCTCCCGGCTCATCTTGGTGAGAATATAATTAGTAGTTCCGTTCACTATGCCTATTACCTCTTTGAACCTGTTGGCAGCCAGGCATACCTTGAGGGGGCGGATTATGGGGATGCCTCCTCCTACGCTGGCTTCAAAGAAGAGGTCCCCTCCCCCTTCCCGGGCGGCCTGGAACAGCTCTTCCCCATACAGGGCCAGGAGATCCTTGTTGGCGGTGACCACGCTCTTTCCCCTTCTTAGGGCTTTTAACACGTATTCCCGGGCAGGACTTGTCCCCCCCATCACCTCCACCACTATGGGCAGCTGGGGGTTGTCCAGTAGATCATCCGGATTTGAGGTTAAAAGGCTGGGATCCACCTCCACCGCCCTGGGCTTTTGGGGATCCCTCACCAGAATTTTGCTTATCTCCAAGGGGAACCCCAGTTTCCTGGCAATAAGGCTACCGTTATCCTCAAGCAGGCGCACCACGCCGCTGCCCACCGTGCCAAGTCCCATGAGGCCGATCTTCACGCTTTCCACCCTATCACTCTCCCCATACGAACTCAATTTTACCCCATCGGGTTGTTCTTTAGCAATACACTCCCTTCAGCCTATAAAAACAAAAAGCCGGTTGTCCCGGCTAGATGATTATGCATATCAAACCCCCGCCTCCATCGTTCACTATGCGCTCCACCACTTCCTTCAGCTTCATCTGGGCGCTTTCCGGCATGCGGTAGAGCTTGCTCTGGATGCCCTCCCGGACCAGTTCGCTCAAAGGCTTGCCGAATATATTGGTCTGCCAGATCTTTTGGGGGTTATCGCTGAACTCTTCCATGATGTAGTTGATCAGGTCTTCACACTGCCTCTCCGTGCCTATCAGGGGGGTGATCTCGGTGGTGATATCTGCCCGGATAAAATGATAGGAAGGGGCTGTGGCCCGCAGCCTCACTCCTGAACGGCCCCCTGTTTTATCAGCTCCGGCTCCGCCAATTCCATTT
>DRZV01000079.1 GCA_011375465.1 Neomoorella mulderi | reverse complement strand
GTGCATCTTGTTTCCCACGGTCATAAAGAGCCCCCCTTAAGCAGTTCAGTCCCTGTCCGCTTTATATTTTGGCCCGAGGAGCAGATTATATGTTGGGAATTTTTTCCTTGAAGGGAAACATGTTGATCTTGGGCACAGGTTATTTTAAAATAAAATTTGGTTTTTTGGGTAGCTAAAAAATCTAAGGGGGCATGCAAGATGGCTCTAGGATCCTCCAGGTTGAAAGAAAGGCTCCTGGAAATAGGGGTAAAATGGCTTTTACATGACCCGGAGAGAAATTTTCCCAAGATGCTCAAAATAGCAGAAAAACTGGCCAAGGAACCCCATCACAAGGAGATGGTGCTGGCGGTAAAGAGGGTTTTGAGCGACGAGAACAGTCCCTGGTATGTGTATGCCCGGCGCCTGCTCACCCAGACCCATCCCAACATCAGGGAGAGGATGGCCCTCAACTTCTTTGTAAATGCCACCTTCCAGGGGGTACCCCGGCAGAAAGAATGGGAATCGCGGTTGGGGGTGGGTATACCCTGGGCTATACTTATGGACCCCACGGAAAGATGCAACTTGAGATGCCAGGGATGCTGGGCGGGGGATTATCAGGGGACCCATGACCTGGAATTCGAGCTCATGGACCGGATACTCACCGAGGCGGAAGAGCTGGGAATTTACTTTATAGTTTTATCCGGGGGCGAACCCACCATCCGCTGGAAAGATATAGTAAAACTAGCAGAAAGGCATTCCCAGCAGGTATTCCACCTGTTCACCAACGGGACTTTGATAGATCAGAACTTTGTAGACGACATGGTGCGGCTGGGCAATATTACTGTGGCTTTGAGCCTGGAGGGATTCGAAGAGAGGACCGATGCCAGGAGGGGTAAAGGGGTTTTCGCCAAAGTGATGAAGGCCATGGACCTCATGCGCCAGGCAGGGGTTATATACGGCGTATCCATAACTTATAACCGGCTCAATACTGAAGAGGTGGGAAGCGATGCCTTTGTGGATATGCTGATAGATAGAGGTGTGGCTTTTGGATGGTATTTTACTTATATACCCATAGGCAAGGATGTGGACCTCAAGATGATGGCCACTCCCCAGCAGAGGGCCTGGATGTACGAGAGGATGCAATATTTCCGGAAGACTAAGCCTATTTTCCTGGTGGATTTCTGGAATGACGGCCAGCACAGCAACGGCTGCATAGCGGGAGGACGCCGTTACTTTCACATCACTGCTGCGGGCGAGGTGGAACCCTGCGCCTTTGTCCACTACAGCTGCTGCAACATAAAGGACATGAGCTTAATAGAAGTCCTGAAAAATCCCTTGTTCAGGGCCTATCAGAAGCGCCAGCCCTTCCACTGCAATCCCTTAAGGCCTTGTCCCTTGATAGATAACCCCGAAAAAATGGTGGAAATGGTTTTGGAGTCAGGGGCCTATTCCACCAACGTCCATGGGGGTGAGGGTCCCGAAGAGTTCGCCGCCAAGCTGGTTCCCTATGCTCGGGATTGGGGGAAGGTGGCGGATTCCCTGTGGAATGGCAGGGACCTGGAAGAAAGGAAAAGGCTGGAGGCAGGAGCCTGATTTTCCGTTACGCAATCGATTTTGTGCTAGAATAAGGGGCAGGAAAGACATATTCCTGCCCCATTTTTTTAAGGAGGGTTGAAAATGCCGTTTATAGATCTGGAGGCCGCCCTTTCCCTGTCCCGGGGAGAGGTAATGGAGCTGTACAGGCAGCATATAAACCCTGGGTTGGCGGGTATGCTCTCCCTGCTGGATTTTGACAAGATCTACGAGAGGGCCCAGGGGGTGGAAGTGTGGGATAGGGAAGGCAACCGCTATCTGGATTTTCTAGGAGCCTACGGGGCTTTAAACTTGGGCCACCATGCCCCTGAGGTGTGGGAGTACATTAATAAAGTGAGGGCTAGACCTAATCTCCTCCATGCCTCCTTGAACCCCCTGGCCGCGGCCTTGGCCCATAACCTGGCCCGGGTAACCCCTGGAGACCTGGATAGGGTGTTCTTTTGCAACAGCGGAACCGAAGCGGTGGAGGGGGCTTTAAAGCTGGCCAGGGCTGCTACGGGCAGGCCCAGGTTTGTTTACTGCCATAATTCTTTCCACGGCAAGCCTCTAGGGGCCTTATCGGTTACGGGTCGGGAAAAGTACCAAAAACCCTTTCAGCCCCTGCTGCCTGGTTGTCAGGCCATCCCTTACGATGATCTGGAGGCCCTGGAGAGGGAGCTGTCCAGGCGCGACGTGGCTGCCTTCATAGTGGAGCCCATCCAAGGGGAAGGAGGGGTGATAGTCCCCCGGGAGGGATACTTAAAGGGGGCCAGGGAGCTATGCACCCACTACGGCAGCCTCATGATAATGGACGAGGTGCAGACGGGTTTGGGGAGGACAGGTTATCTGTTCGCCTGCCAGCACGAAGGGGTGGTGCCCGACATCCTGTGCCTGGCCAAATCCCTGGGAGGGGGCGTCATGCCCCTGGGAGCTTATGTGGCCCGAACTGAAATCTGGGACAAGGCTTACGGCTCCCAGGATAAGGCGCTGTTACATACCTCCACCTTCGGGGGCAACACTCTGGCCCTGGCTGCTGGCCTAGCTGCCCTCAAGGTAACGTTGGAAAAGGATTTGCCCAGCAGGGCTAGAAGGATGGGGGAGAAATTTTTAGAAGGATTGAAGCGGCTTCAGGAAAAGTACCCCCTGATTAAAGAGGCGCGGGGGCGGGGCCTTCTGCTGGGCTTGGAATTCCAGGAGCCTTCGGGAGAGTGGCTGGACAGGCTGACCAGGGGTAACATCAAGAGCCTCTACCGGGAGTACTTCGCTTCTCTGGTGGCGGGGGAGCTGCTGAACCGCTACGGGATAATCACCGCCTATACCCTTAACAACCCCAATGTGATCCGGCTGGAGCCTCCTCTGGTGGTGGAAGAGGGAGAAATCCAGCACGTTTTAGTAGCACTGGAGGAAATACTTAAGGGAGGAGGGCTATGGGGCATAGCCCTTCAGGGGGCCAAGAGGATTATAAGCTCTTTATTCAAAAAGAAATAGCTCTGGGTATTTCATAGCTAGCTATTTTTTCCATGTATAGGCTTCAAGGGGTGGGCCATAATAGGCTTAGAAAGCCAACCATAGGAAAGGAGGCCGGCCCATGCCCGGACTTACCGAAGCGGAGCTGATGTCCCTCCGGGAAAACTTGAGCAACGAGCTTCTCTTGATCCAGAAATTTGGGGCTTATGCCCAGCAGTGTGGCGATCCTCAATTAAAACAGGTGTGCAGTTCTATCCAGCAGGCCCATCAGCGCCATTTTGAGACCCTCATGCGCCACCTGGGTGGCCAGAGGGTAATGTAAAGGGGGGTGGAAAAGGTGCCCTCTGAAGATAAGACCATGTGCAGCGATTGTCTGGTCAGCCAGAAGTTTGTGGCCTGCGCCTACAACACCGCCATAACCGAATGCGCCAATGATTCTCTCTGCCGCGACTTCATGTCCATATATCAGGATGAACAGAACCACCTCAAAAATATATGGAACATCATGTATTCCAAGGGATGGTATCAGGTAAACATGGCCACCGATCAGGAAGTGAGCCAGCTCCAGCAGCGGATGCGGCAGGAATATAGTCAGGCCCAGCAGATGATGGCCGGCATGGGCCCAAGGGGCTCTCAAGGAGGACCCCAGCCCAGGGTGTAGGAAGATCCCGGGAACACCCGGGATTTTTTTATATTCTCGGGAAGGGAAGGAGGGGGTGGGTGAAGAAAAGGGTAAAAAAGGAGGTGTCTTCCATGGACGCGGAGAAGATGGTAGCAGATTTGACCCAGTGGTTGCGGGACCAGACGGCGGCTGCGGGGGCCAAAGGAGGGGTGGTGGGCCTGAGCGGAGGGCTGGACTCCTCTGTAGTGGCAGCCCTGTGCTGCAGGGCCTTTGGGGAAAATTGCCTGGGCCTGATCCTCCCCTGCTACAGCCATCCCCAGGACGCGGAACACGCCTGGCTGGTGGCCAGACATCTCAATATGCCCGCTAAGGAGATACCCCTGGACGAGGTCTACGACAGGCTGGTGTTTCTCCTGACAGGCCAGCCCTACAGGGAGGGGGAGGTGGATATGGCCCTGGCCAACCTGAAACCCCGGCTGCGCATGGCGGTGCTATATTTTTTTGCCAACAGGCTCAATTACCTGGTGATAGGGACGGATAACCTGAGCGAGTGGTCCATAGGTTACTTCACGAAGTACGGGGATGGGGGAGTGGATCTCCTACCCCTGGCTAACCTGGTGAAATCCGAGGTCAGGGAACTGGCCCGTTATCTGGGCTTGCCCCCTGTGATAATAGAGAAACCTCCCACCGCGGGGTTGTGGCCTGGCCAGACGGACGAAGGGGAGATGGGCTTTTCCTATGAGGTGCTGGATCGCTACCTCAGAACCCGGGAGGCGCCGCCGGAAGTGAAGGAGAAGATAGAGAGGATGATGGCGGCCAGCGAACATAAACGGCGGCCTCCTTTACGGCCACCCTTCTAGCGTTCGTTACCCTCCCGCCCGTAGGGAAGGGGTATGTACTGGACCGAAGGCCTGCGGCCCAGGGGTTGGGGATATAGATCCATGAGGTCGTAGATCTCCCTGGGCAACCCCACTTTGACGGGTAGGCCCATCTCCTGAAGCTGTTTCACCCCTATGGGATAGTCGTGGGTCCATCGGCCTTCGCTCAAAATGGTGGCCAGCTCCTCTGCCCGGGACCTCTCCATTTTGGTGGCCAGCAGCTCTGTGAGGCTGTCCCTCACCTGCCTCAAGGCCTTCCTGGCTATATCTGCCAAGATCAAGGTGCGGTCCTCTATGCGGTGTATGCCTTTTTCTTCCACCACCTTTAAGATAGAAGCTGCAGGATATTCCCCCAACTGGGGGTCAACGGGACCCAGAACCGCATTTTCGTCCATTACTATTTCGTCGGCCGCCAAGGCTATGAGGGTGCCTCCGGACATGGCATAATGGGGGACATAAACTGTAACTTTGGCAGGATGTTTGCAGAGGGCAAAGGCTATCTGTTCCGCCGCCAGCACCAGCCCTCCAGGAGTGTGGAGGACCAGATCTATGGGCATATCAGGGGGGGTGAGGCGTATAGCCCTTAAAACCTGCTCTGAATCCTCGATGTTTATGTAACGGGTAATGGGGATGCCCAAAAAGCTGAGGGCTTCCTGGCGGTGGATGAGGGTGATGAGCCGGCTTTTTCTCTTTTTCTCGAATCGCCTTATGATCTGCATCCGGGTGGCCTCCAGGTGCCTTTGCCGGAGCATGGGCATGAAGGCCGATATAAGAAAGATCATCCATATCAAGGTAAAGAATAGGTCCATAGATCTGCCCCCATTTTTTTATTTAATGATTATAGCGCATAAAAGTTCCCTGCTCCATCATTTTTCCCGTAAATGTTCTAAAATCTGTAAGAGCCGGTAGGCCGGCTCTTGAGTGCTTTTGAGATCCCTTCTGGCCATTTCCCTGAGCTTTTCAATCCGGCGGCGATATTCCCCGTTGATGATCAGTTCTACAGCTATCCTGTCTTTAAACCTATCCTGAAGATCCTGCAGTAGGGGGATGAGTCCTGGGAATACCACTGGGGACCAGAGCATAAATGACGCCTGGTGGGAGGGAAAATATTTAAAGGCGAAATCGCTGGCCCTGATAATTTTCTGGCCGAGGCGTTCACAGGTGGTGCTGTAGTTACGGCCGTAGAGAAGCCCCCGTAGGTGGGTGGCCACTTCGCAGAGGCAAATCCGGCCTTGCTCCGGGTTTAAAGCCACCACGTCCAGCTCTCCTCCCCCCTGCAGAGGGCAGTTGTAGACCACCATCCGGTAGCCCAGCACGTATTTAAAATATGAGCCCACCAGGCTTTCTCCTATGTCCAAAGTTGGTCCCCTCTTAAAAATTAGTGAACCCAATTACAGTAAAGGGAAGGGAAAAATCATGAAGGGGCGGATCAAAAAGTTTTTCCCGGGAGGCAATACCTGCTTAGGCTTTTACTCCTTTTTCGATTATATACTGGACGAGGGGGCCAGGCGTTTATTCATAATCAAGGGAGAGCCGGGGGTGGGGAAATCCACCTTTATGAGATCCATAGGGGAGGCCATGAGGGATCTCGGCTTGGACGTGGAATTCCATTACTGCTCCTCTGATGTGGATTCCCTGGACGGAGTGGTGATTCCTTCCCTGAAAATAGGCTTGGTGGACGGCACCTTTCCCCACGTGGTGGACCCCCGTTATCCCGGCCTCAGGGAAGAGATTGTGGACCTGGGGGCCTTCAGGGATGACCAAAGGTCAGAAAAACACAGGAAAGAAATCGTAAGGGACAACGAGATTTTAAAGAAATTTTATCAGCTGGCCTATAACAATCTAAAGGAGGCCTGGATCATAAGGGAAGAATGGAAGCTCCATATAAAAGAGGCGCGGCACTGGCCTTCTTTCTACAGGGCCAAGAGGAGGTTGCTGGGGGACGTGTTTCAAGATTCGGAGGGGGACAGCCACCTCAAAGAAAGGCATCTGTTTGCCGGGGGTATTACCCCCGCGGGCTGGGTCAGGGACAATATATCCACTTTGCTATGGGAGGTGGAACGGATTTTCCTGCTGCGGGGAGAGCCCGGCTCAGGGGTCCCTGAAATTTTAGCTGCAGTGGTCCTGGAGGCCAAGGAGAGGGGCCTGCCGAGGGAGGTGTACCATTCCCCCTTTGATCCCCGGGAGGTGGATCTGGTAATCTTGCCCACCCTAAAGACCGCGGTCATGCGCGCCTACGAAGGGGACGATTTCATAGGGGGCTGGGCGTGGAGGTCAGAGAGCTGGATTTCAACGATTTTCTTGAGGGGAAAGCCTTATCCCGGAGGGAGGTGCAGGAAGCCAAGGAGCGCTTCGGGGACGCGGTGGGACGGGCGATCTCCCACTTGCGGCAGGCCAAGGGTACACACGATCGTTTAGAGAGCTATTATACACCTGCTATGGATTTTAAAGCAGTTGAGGCTAAAAAGGAGGAAATCCGGGCCCGTATCCAGAATTAGAATCATATATAAAACATTAAAGAAATTGTTGCCGGTGCTGACACCAAGTGTTATAATCAGCCCCATACAGCCCGCAGATTTTTTAACAATTTATTTGGGGGGATAACTCATGAGCTACAAGATCGCCGTCATAGGAGGAGGCCCGGGAGGCTACGTGGCTGCCATCAGGGCTGCCCAGATGGGGGCCAAAGTGGTGGTGGTGGAGCAGGACGCCCTAGGAGGGACTTGTTTAAACCGGGGCTGCATCCCCACTAAGGCCCTGCTGGCCGGAGCTGCCCTGGTAAAGGGCATCCAAAACGCTTCCCAGTTCGGGGTGGAGGTAAAGGAATACAGGGTGGATTATCCCCGGCTGGCCTCCAGGAAGGACAAAATAGTGGCCCAGCTCCGCCAGGGCATAGAGTTTCTCTTTAAAAAGAACAAGGTGGATTATATCAAGGGCAGGGGTTACATAAAGGCTCCCGGGAAAGTGGAGGTCACCACGCCCGAGGGCAAGGTGGAGACCATCGAGACGGAGAACATCATCGTAGCCACCGGTTCCGAGCCGGCCATCATCCCTGCTCTGGGATATAATGGGACCACCGTGGTTACCAGCAACGAGGCCCTGGCCTGGACCGAGGTGCCCGAGGAGCTCCTGGTGATAGGGGGAGGAGTGATCGGCTGCGAGTTCGCCACCCTGTTCTCCACCATGGGCAGCAAGGTCACCATAGTGGAGCTTATGCCCACCATCCTTCCCATGATAGACAGCGAGATAGCCAGGAGATTCAGCACAGTGCTCAAGAAGTCCGGGGTGGAGATAAAGACCGGGGTTAAGATCCAGTCGGTGGAGGATAAAGGCGGCAAAGTCCAAGCAACCCTGGAAAATGGCGAAGTGATCACCGCGGACAAGGTGCTCATCTCCATAGGCAGGAGCCTGAATACCAAGAATATTGGCCTGGAGGAGTGCGGGGTCCAGCTGGGCTCCAGGGGAGAGATTCTCATAGACCAGCATATGAGGACCAATGTCCCCGGAATCTACGCCATCGGTGATGTGACCAATAAGATGCAGCTGGCCCACGTGGCTTCGGCTCAAGGGCTGGCAGCGGTGGCCACCATTTTGGGGGAACCAACCGAAGTCAATTATGATGCTGTGCCCAGCTGCATCTTCACCATGCCGGAGATAGCCACGGTGGGGCTCACCCAGGAACAGGCTGAAGCTCGGGGCTATAAAGTAAAAGTGGGCAAATTCCCCTTCCAGGCCCTGGGCAAGGCCCACTGCATCGGGGAAACCGAGGGAATGGTGAAGATCGTGGCCGATGCGGAGACCGACAGGGTCCTGGGGGTTTTCATCATGGGCCCCCATGCCACCGACCTCATAGCCGAGGGAGGGCTGGCGGTGGCTCAGGGCTTGACTGCCAAGCAGATAGCCCATACCATACACGCCCATCCCACCTTGGCTGAGGCTATGATGGAAGCGGCGGAGGCGGTCCACGGCAGGTGCATCCACGCTTAGAATCCTTCAGAGGGGAGAAGCCCTCTTCTCCCCTCTGACCATTTTACTCAAGGGAGGATTTTTAGATGGCTAAAGAGGCTGTTTCCCAATCCCGGCGCTTTCCCGAGTGGTTAAAGAAATCTGTGCCCTCCTCCAGCAACCTGGAAAAGGTTACAGCTCTGTTGCAGGATCTGCGTTTGAATACCGTGTGCCAGAGCGCCCTTTGTCCTAACCGGGGGGAATGTTTTGCCCGGGGCACAGCCACCTTCATGATCCTGGGCAACGTGTGCACCCGGGATTGTAGATTTTGTGCTGTACCCCATGGTAAGCCCGAGCCCGTGGACGAGGAAGAACCCTACCGGGTGGCAGAGGCGGCCAGGAGACTGGGACTCAAGCATGTGGTGATCACTTCAGTAACCAGGGACGATCTCCCTGATGGAGGGGCTTCCCATTTTGCAGCCGTAATAAAGGCCATAAGGGATAAGCTGCCCCAGGCCTGCGTGGAGGTGTTGACCCCTGACTTTAAGGGACAGGAGGAGGCCCTGGCTCTGGTGGTCCAAGCCCGTCCAGACATCTTCAATCACAACGTGGAGACCGTGCCCCGCCTCTATCCCAAGGTCAGGCCCCAGGCCAATTACAGGCGGAGCCTTGAGGTTCTACGGAAAATGAAGGAAATGGATCCTGGTATTTACACCAAATCGGGATTTATGGTGGGCCTGGGGGAGACCAGGGAAGAAATACTGGAGGTCATGGCGGATCTCCGGGCGGTGGGCTGCGATATCCTCACCATCGGGCAGTACCTCCAACCCTCTCCCCGGCATCTGGAGGTGGAGGAATACGTGACTCCTGCCACTTTCGATTGGTATGCCCATAAAGGTGAAGAGATGGGTTTCCTCCATGTGGCCTCCGGTCCTTTTATCCGCAGTTCCTACCTGGCCGATGAGGTCATGGCCAAACTTGCTGGGCAGAAAGGTTCCCGCTGATCTTGACAAGGGGATATTTTTGGAGCATAATATTAAAAAAGGGTTCGTAGCTCAGTGGGAGAGCGCCTCCTTGACGCGGAGGAGGTCGCAGGTTCAATCCCTGCCGAACCCACCATAGATAGAAACCCAGATCAAATCTGGGTTTTTTATTTTACCCCTCATATCCTTACTGTATACCTGAGAAAAGGGCCACATATAATAGCAGAGGCAAGGGGGTTTTTGAC
>DRZV01000078.1 GCA_011375465.1 Neomoorella mulderi | reverse complement strand
TTTTGTGGGTTTAAGGGTGGGGCTGATCCTGTTTTTAACAGTGGCCCTGCTGGGCTTTTTCCTCCAGCTTTTCTTCCCCCACCAGAGCCTTCAACCCTTCGCCGAACTGCTGCTAAAATCCAGGCAGCCTGAGGAAATCCTTTTGCTTTTCCTTTTGGCAGCCTTTCTGGCGCCCCTGCTTGAAGAGCTCTATTTCCGGGGGATCCTCTTTCCTGCCCTGAGCAAGCGCTGGGGGGCGGGATTGGGCATAGTGCTCAGTTCTTTGATCTTCGCTCTGCTCCATATGGATCTGGCCCGTTTTTTGCCCTTGGCGGTGGGAGGCATGGGGCTGGCCTATGTCTACTGGCGCACGGGGAATTTATGGGTGGCCATTACCGCCCATGCCACCTGGAATACCACCTCCATGGTGCTCCTTTGCCTGGCCAGGGATCTTTTGCCCGGGATAGGTTAGCGGGCATAATCTGATAAAGGGGATCTCTGTGCAGATTTCTATCTTTCAGGAAGCGGAATGGATAATGGGCCACCAGCTCCCCAGCGGGGCCCTGTATATGGTCTACCCCTGGGGAAAGAAAATAGTGCCCTATTTTGCCCACCTGTCCCTGCAGGGCTTAGCCCGTTGGGGCCTTTATCCTGCTGAAATCAGGCGTTATCTGGAGTGGTACCTGGCCCACTTGGAAGATCCCGACGTTTACGGTCTCAGGGGCACCGTCTACGATTACGAGGTAAGAGGGGAAGAAGAGATGCCCCTCCATCAGTACGATTCTTCTGATGCTTATGCCGCTACCTTTCTTTCCTTGGTAAAGCTCTACGTCCAGGTCTTCGGGGACGGAGGCTGGGCAAAGGGCATTGGGAAAGGGCTGGAGATGGTGGCCGGCGCCATATTGGGGACCTTGCAGAAGGACGGGCTCACCTGGGCTCGCCCTGACTGGAAAGTCAAATACCTCATGGATAACTGTGAAGTTTTCCGGGGACTGAAGGATTTGGCCTGGATTTGGTGCATATAAACGGAGGTATACCCCCGCCATATACGGCTGGGGGTGGAGGCGTCGACCTAACTGGAAAAAATGGTATCCGGACGCCATGGCCCAGCTGTTTCCCGTTTTGACCGCCCTCCTGCCCGCCAGCGGGCTTAAGGCCCAGGGGATCTATCGGCATTTCTTAAAGATATATCCTGATTGGCCCCAGAGGAGCCGGCCCGACAATTTCCTGGGCAACTGGCCCTTATACCTGGGAGCCCTTATGGGGGACCGGACTAGGGTGGTCATATATCTCGGTAACTTAAAATAACTTAAAAAGGGATATGCTGGATAAGGGGCGCCCCTGGCCCTACAACGTGGCTGAAGCGGGGATAGGCCTTGCCGCTTTAAAAATTTTTCTTAAAGGAGTAAAAGACCAGTGGGAGTAGGCCAAGAAAAGGCACAGGCTATTCTAAATATCCTCCGCTCCCTCTATCCCCAGGCCAGTACCCGCCTCAAGTTTAAAAATAACTTTGAACTCCTGGTGGCCGCCATCCTCTCCAGCCAGACCAGCGATCGGCAGGTGAACCGGGTGACGGAAAGGCTTTTTTCCCGCTACCCCGACGCCTTCGCTTTGGCCCAGGCCTCTCCTCAAGAGGTGGAGGAGATTATAAAGAGCCTGGGTTTGTACCGCAATAAGGCTGGTTACCTGGTGGCCATGGCTAAGATCTTGGTGGAGAAGTACGGGGGGCAGGTGCCGGACACCAGGGAAGCTCTAATGGAACTGCCCGGAGTGGGCAGAAAGGTGGCCAATGTGGTCCTGGCCACCGGTTTCGGCCAGGACGTGATGGCGGTGGATACCCACGTCTTCCGGGTGACCACCAGGCTGGGGCTGGTCTCGGCCAAGAACAGCAAAGAGGCCGAGGAGCAGCTGACAGCCCTCCTTCCCCCCGGCAGCCGCAGGGAAGCCCATCACCTGTTGATATACCACGGCCGGGAGGTCTGCAAGGCCAGAAAGCCGGAATGCCACCGGTGTCCCCTGCGGCCTTACTGCCGGTATTATAAAGAAAAGGCCTCAGGCGAAGGACCCGAGGCCCGGGTTTTTAATTGATCTGCCCTTTGGTATAGTTGAGAAGGCCTCCAGCCCGGATTATCTCCTTCTGGCGTGGGGACAGGTGGTGCATAACTTTGAAATCGAAACCCCTGGTGAGGTTCTTTACCCAGAAGGCTTCTTGGGCTAACCCCTCTTCCAGATTTAATTCCAGCACGTCCCCTTGGCCTATACGGTGATAATCTTCCGGATCCACCAGGGTTAGGGGTAAAACGCCGAAGTTTATGAGGTTGCTGCGGTGGATGCGGGCAAAGGAACGGGCTATTACCGCCCTTATACCCAGGTACATGGGACAGAAGGCCGCATGTTCCCGGCTGGAGCCCTGTCCGTAATTTTCCCCTCCCAGGATGATACCCCTGCCCGCCTCTTTAGCCCTCCGGGCGAAGGTGGGGTCTATGCTGTGGAAGGTGTATTCTGCCAGAGCCGGTATATTGGAGCGCAGGGGTAAATATTTAGAGCCCGCCGGGGTGATGTGATCCGTAGTTGTATTGTCTCCCACCTTGAGCAGGACGGGAGCTGTGAGGACAGGTTCCAAGGGCTGGCCCAGGGGTAGGGGTTTGATGTTGGGACCCCGCCTTATCTCCACCTGGCTGCCGTCTTCTGGGGGGAAGAGGAACAGGTTGTCGTTCTGATAAAAAGCTTCCGGACAGCTTACAGAGGGAGGGTCCCCCAGTTCTCTGGGATCAGTCAAGCGGCCGGTCAGGGCAGAGGCAGCTGCCACCTCCGGGCTGGCCAGGTAAACCAGGGCGTCGGGGGTTCCGCTCCTGCCCTGGAAGTTGCGGTTGAAGGTGCGCAGGGAAACCCCGCCTGAAGGCGGGGCCTGGCCCATGCCGATGCAGGGGCCGCAGGCGCACTCCAGGATGCGGGCGCCGGCAGCTATCAGATCGGCCAGGGCCCCGTTTTGGGCCAGCATATGGA
The DNA here is from genome assembly GCA_011375465.1 of Neomoorella mulderi. GTDB lineage: Bacteria > Bacillota > DSM-521 > Neomoorellales > Neomoorellaceae > SpSt-1133. Next base: position 6,715 of record DRZV01000078.1, on the reverse strand, counting down.
GCACCTGGCGGGATCCAGGGGCGATCACCAGGCTGACCTCAGGATGTACCCGCTTGCCCTTCAGTATGGCTGCCACCTTCATCAGATCTGTATATGAAGAATTGGTGCAGCTTCCTATGGCCACCTGATGGATCTTTATGGGGCCCACCTCCCTCACCGGCGCCACGTTATCGGGCATGTGGGGTTGGGCCACCAGGGGTTCCAGGGTGGTAAGGTCCAGGTCTATGACCTCGTCATAGCTGGCCCCTTCGTCAGGGGACAGTTCCCGGAAGTCCTTCTCCCTACCCTGGCGCTTCAGGAAGTCCAGGGTGATATCGTCGCTGGGGAAAATAGAGGTGGTGGCTCCCAGTTCTGCCCCCATGTTGGTAATGGTGGCCCTTTCCGGGACGGAGAGATGTCGGATGCCCTCACCGTTATATTCAAAGATTTTGCCTACTCCGCCCTTCACCGTCAGGCGCCGCAGGAGCTCTAAAATGACGTCCTTGGCGCTGACCCAAGGCCCCAGCCGTCCGTAAAGGTTTACCCTTACTATTTTGGGCATACACAGATAGAAGGGCATCCCGGCCATGGCCACCGCCACCTCTAGCCCTCCGGCTCCTATGGCCAGCGATCCTATGCCCCCGGCAGTGGGGGTATGGCTGTCAGATCCCAGAAGGGTTTTTCCCGGAGCTGCGAACCGCTCCAGGTGAACTTGATGGCAGATGCCGTTTCCAGGCCGGGAGAAAATCACCCCGTATTTGGCGGCCACGCTCTGGAGGAAGAGGTGATCGTCGGCGTTCTCAAAACCGATCTGGAGGGTGTTATGATCCACATAGCTCACCGCCAGATCCACCTTAACCCGGGGTAGGCCCAGGGCTTCGAACTGCAGATAGGCCATGGTACCGGTGGCATCCTGGGTGAGGGTTTGATCGATCTTTATGGCTATCTCTTCCCCCGGGATCATCCTCCCCTGTATCAAATGTTCTGCTATTATCTTTTGGGCCAAGTTGAGGGGCAAAGCCTAAACCTCCCATTCAGCGCTTTTTCTTTATATAATAACAGAAAACCGCCCATTTAGGAAATGTCAAAAAGGGGGTAATGTCTTGGTAGTGGGAGTGGCCACCATAACCCTGTATATAAACGGTTCCCAAACCCTCAAGGATAAACGCCGGGTAATAAAGAGCCTCCTTACCCGGTTGCATAACCGCTTTAATGTGGCCGCCGCCGAGGTGGGGAGGCAGGACAGCCGCCAGGAGGCGGAAATAGGGGTGGCCTGCATCAGCACCGAGGGCAGCCACGCTGATCAAATTTTGGCCGCAGTGGTGGATTTCATAGAAGCCCAGGAGGATGTCCATCTTATAGAATATCACACCGAGCTTCTGTGACAGGTGGTAGCCTTGCCTTTTCACATAGTCCTTTATCAGCCGGAAATACCTCAAAACACGGGGAACATAGCGCGTACCTGTGCGGTAACCGGAGCCGTCCTCCACCTCATACACCCTCTGGGTTTCAGCCTGGACGAAAAACATCTAAAACGGGCGGGGCTGGACTACTGGCAGGAAGTGGACGTGAGGGAATACCCTGACTGGGAAACTTTTAGAACCATCCATTCCCAGGCCCGCCTGTTTTACTATTCCACCAAAGGTAGGCGTTGGTATACAGAAGTACAGTATAAGCCGGGGGATTTTTTGGTCTTTGGTCCCGAGACCAGGGGCCTACCCGAGGCCCTGTTGCGGGAGGGAGGCCACCATGTTTTGAGGATACCCATGAGGCCTGGGCTCCGTTCCCTGAACCTGGCCAACACCGTGGCCTTGGTGCTGTATGAAGCCCTGAGGCAGACAGGTTTTCCCGGGCTGGTATAAAAAATCGAGGGGCTTTTCAGCCCCCTGGTCGGGATGACAGGATTTGAACCTGCGACCTCACGGTCCCGAACCGTGCGCTCTAGACCAAGCTGAGCTACATCCCGCTGATCCGCAACTCCATTATAACCGCAAAAAGGGATACAAGTCAAGCTGGCTGGGAAAGCCTATTAAAAAGGGGTAGGTCCATGGCCAATGGGAAGTGGCCAGGGAGCTGGGACTTTTGGATAAAATCTTGGAATCCGGCTGGGGCTCCTTGAGCTCCCGGGAGAGCGGAAGGATCGGAGGGGTGCTGGCTCGAAAATTACAACAGAGAGGAGAGAGGGAATTACCCGGGGGGTGTAGAAATAACTCCACATGAGTCCCTTTGTTCACCTTCACGTGCATAGCCAATACAGCCTGTTGGACGGGGCAGCCCGTATAGAAGAAGCGGTAAAAGTAGCCCGGCAGATGGGGATGCCCGCCCTGGCCCTCACCGACCACGGGGTCATGTACGGGGCAGTGGAATTCTATAAAGCAGCTTGGAAGGAGGGGGTAAAGCCCATAATAGGCTGCGAGGTGTATGTGGCTCCCCGGACCCGCCATCACCGGGAACCCCGCTTGGACGACTATCAGTATCATCTGGTCCTCCTGGCAGCCGATGAGGAGGGATACCACAATCTGACCACCCTGGTCTCCCTGGCCTTCCTGGAAGGTTTTTACTACAAACCCCGGGTGGATAGGGAGCTTCTCAGCCGACATAGCCGGGGCCTCATAGTTTTAAGCGGGTGCCTTGCCGGCGAGATCCCCGATTTGATACTCAAGGGACAAGAAGAGGAAGCTTACCAGGCTGCTGCTTGGTACAGGGAGATTTTTGGGGAAAACTTCTACTTGGAAATCCAAGACCATGGCTTGGAGGAGGAGCGGCAGGTAAATCGGGTGCTGGTGGAGATGAGCCGTAGGTTAGACATACCACTGGTAGCCACCAACGACGTCCACTATATTTATCCCCAGGAAGCCCGCCTCCACGATATCCTTCTCTGCATCCAGACTGCTAAGAACGTGGACGATCCCGACCGCCTGCGCTTTCCCAACAACGAGTTTTACCTGAAAAGCCCAGAGGAGATGGCCGCCCTCTTCGCCGAGATCCCCTTTGCCCTGAAAAACACTTTGGAAATAGCGGAAAAGTGCAATTTCCATTTTAGTCTAGGGAAACTGCACCTACCCGTTTTCCCCCTGCCTGAAGGGATGGAGAGCGCCGACGTCTACCTGAGGCATTTATGCGAAGAGGGCTTGAGGAAACGTTACCCCCAGGACAAGGGGGAGGCCAAGGACCGGCTGGAACACGAACTGAGGATTATCCAGCAGATGGGCTATGCGGGATATTTTCTGATCGTATGGGATATAGTGAACTATGCCCGGAGAAAGGGTATACCCGTGGGGCCTGGCAGGGGTTCGGCTGCGGGCAGCCTGGTGGCCTACTGTCTGGGGATCACCTCGGTGGATCCTTTAAGGTATAACCTGCTCTTCGAGCGCTTTTTGAATCCCGAAAGGGTGAGCATGCCCGATATCGATATAGATTTCTGTTTTGAACGGCGGGATGAGGTCATCCGCTATGTCATAGAGAAATACGGGGAGGAGCACGTGGCCCAGATCACCACCTTCGGGACCATGGCTGCCAGGGCGGCGGTGAGGGATGTGGGCCGGGTTTTAGGCGTTCCCCTGAGCGAGGTGGACCGCCTGGCCAAGATGGTCCCCATGGGGCCGGGCATCACCCTGGAGGTGGCTTTAAAGGAGAATCCTGAGCTGAGGCAGATATACCAAGAGAATCCCCGGGCCAGAGAGCTTTTAGATCTGGCCCGAGCGGTGGAGGGGTTCCCCCGCCATGCCTCTACCCATGCCGCGGGTCTGGTCATCAGCCAGAAGCCCCTGACCTATTATTTACCCTTGCAGAAGACAGGGGAAGCCATCACCACCCAGTATTCCATGCAAGCGGTGGAGGAGCTGGGCCTGTTAAAGCTGGACCTGCTGGGGCTGCGCACCCTGACAGTGATGGAACATACCCGGCAGCTGGTGGAGTTGAAGGGAGAGGGATGTCCGGGAATTGAAGAGGTCCCCCTGGAGGACGAGGAGACCTATGCTCTCCTTTCCCGGGGTGAGACCTGTGGAGTGTTTCAGCTGGAGAGCAGGGGAATGAGGGCCCTCCTGCAGGAGTTAAAACCCAGCCGGTTTGAAGACCTCATCGCCTTGTTGGCCCTTTACCGTCCCGGACCCCTGGGAAGCGGCATGGTGGAGGACTTCATCAAGAGGAAACACGGACTCACATCTGTAGAATACCTTCACCCAGCTCTAGAGCCCATATTGCGGGATACCTACGGGGTGATCCTCTATCAAGAGCAGGTGATGCGGATAGCCAGCGAATTGGCGGGCTTTACCCTGGGCCAGGCGGATCTCTTGCGCCGGGCCATGGGCAAGAAGAAGCCAGAAGAATTGCTGGCTTTGAAGGACCGCTTTTTAAAGGGGGCTCAGGAGCGGAATGTGCCCCTGGAGACAGCCAATAAAATCTTTGAGCTGATGGAATATTTTGCTGGATACGGTTTTAACGCCAGCCATTCGGCCGCCTACGCCACCGTAGCCTATTACACCGCCTATCTCAAGGCCCACCATCCGGCAGAGTTCATGTGCTCTTTGCTTTCCAGCGTGGCGGAAAATCAGGATAAAATGGCGGTCTACCTGGCGGAATGCAACCGTATGGGGATTAAAGTGCTGCCTCCGGACATAAACGAGTCAGGGGCGGGTTTTACGGTGGTAAAAGGGGCTATCCGCTTTGGGCTGGCCGCGGTCAAAAATGTGGGCAGAGCAGCGGTGGAGGCCATCTTGGCTGCCCGGGAGGCCAAAGGCCCCTTCAGGTCCTTTCTGGACTTCTGCCGCAGGGTAGATCTCCGGGTGGTGAACAGGAGGGTGGTGGAAAGCCTTATAAACTGCGGGGCCTTTAACAGCCTCCATCCCAATAGGCGCCAGCTGTTGGCCATAACAGAGGATTGCCTCAGCTTGGCCAGCCGGGATCAAGAGAACAGGATGGTGGGGCAGCTTTCCTTATGGGAGGAGGATTGTATTAAGCCTCCCCCTTTGGAGGATTTTTCCCTGCGGGAGATATTGGCCCTGGAAAAGGATCTCTTGGGGTTTTACTTAAGCGGTCATCCCCTGCAGCCCTATGCCGATCTATGGAAAAACAAGGTTACCCATGCCCTGGCCGAATTAAAGGAAATGGAAGAGGAGGCAGAAGAAGTGGTGGTGGGGGGTATTGTCTCTTCTTTCCGTTCCCTGGTCACCCGCAGGGGAGAGGTGATGGGCGTGATATCCCTGGAGGACTTCACCGGACAGATGGAAGTGGTGCTCTTTCCTAAGGTCTTTTACCAGTACCGCTCTTTTCTAGAAGAAGGGAAGCAGGCCCTGCTGATTGCCGGCAGGTTGGACCGCCAGGAAGAGGAAGTCAAAGTTCTGGCGGAAAAAATCTGGCCTCTGGAGGAACCAGCCCCGCGCCTCTGTTTGATTTTAAAAAACAGGGAAAGGTTAAGGGAATTGAAGGGGATCTTGTCCCTGTTTCCCGGAAGCTCTCCTGTTTATCTCCATATTGCTGGGGAAGGGCGGACCTTCCTTTTGAACCGGGAACTCTGGGTGAGCCCCCATCCAGAGCTTTTAAAGAAGCTGACAGATCTTTTAGAAGGTGATGCCAATGTCAGGATCCTTTCCTGAAAAGTCCAATCCCTTAATCGGCTCTCTGAGAAAAGCAGTTTATCCCGGCACTTTCGACCCCATCACCAACGGGCACCTGGACATCATCCGGCGGGCCATAATGATTTTCGACAGGGTAATAATAGGGGTGGCTGAAGACAGCTACAAAAAAACTTTGTTTACCCTTCAGGAGAGGGTGGATCTGGCTTCCGCTTCGGTCCGGCAGTGGCCCCAGGTGGAGGTCAAACCTTTCTCCGGCCTTTTAGTAGATTTTGCCAGAAAAGAAGGGGCTGTAGCCATCATCAGGGGGCTGAGGGCGGTCTCAGACTTTGAATATGAGTTTCAGATGTATGTGATGAACAAAAAGCTTGCCGAAGATCTGGAGACGGTCTTTCTCATGACCGCCACCGAATATTCCTTTGTGAGTTCCAGCATTATCCGGCAGGTGGCTTCTTTAGGGGGCTGCGTTAGGGGTTTGGTCCCGGAAGAGGTGGAGAAAGCCCTGTTAAAAAAATATGGGTTTACAAAATAGATTAAAGGGGGGAACTCATATGGAAGAAAAAGACTGTGCCGTATGTGCCGATTTTATCGTGGTGAAGGCCTTGGAAAACGGGGTAACCATAATAGGGTTGACCCGGGGAAAGGATACCAAATTCCACCATTCAGAAAAACTGGATAAAGGGAAGGTGATGATAGCCCAGTTTACCGAGCCCACTTCGGCCATGAAGATAAGGGGAAAGGCCTGGATACTGACGAAACACGGCACAGTAGAGGCGGGGGAGTGAGGAGCTGTGTGGACCGTGGTCTATATCACCTCCACCCAGGAGCAGGCCTTACGCCTTAAAGAACTGCTGGCCCGGGAGGGCATTTTAGTGAACTTGCGGCCTTTAGGCCCGGACTCATCTAAAGTTTCTCTGGGATATGAGATTTTGGTGCTGGAATCCGAAGCAGAGGAGGCTTATGAAATACTAAACAGCAGCTTTGTGAGGTAAACTAAACAAAAACAGGCGGGATGGGCTTGCGGGCTTTGGGTGTCTTGACCAGCGGAGGTGATGCCCCGGGGATGAATGCCGCCGTAAGGGCTGTGGTGAGGCAGGCTTTGGCTTTGAATGTACAGGTGCTGGGTATCGCCAGGGGATATGCGGGTTTAATTCAGGGAGATT
>DRZV01000080.1 GCA_011375465.1 Neomoorella mulderi | reverse complement strand
TTGACCTTGACCCCTGAGGTGGGGGGACGCCTGGGGGAGTTCCTTCCCCCTGCTCAGGTGCAGGAGCTGCTGGAATATGTGGATCAGGTATACCTCAGATTTGGGGCGCCGGAGAAGGTCCACGGCAGCCCTGAGGATGAACGGGTGGCGGAAATTCAAAGGAAGGCTGCCTTGGCCGATCTGAAATTTATCCCCGTGCCTATCCGGCATCTGGGCACAGGCCGCACCCAGGAGATTTTGAAGGGGATGAAGGAATACCTTGAGGCCCGGGGAGTGGAGATCCGCACCGAGACGCCGGTGGAAAGGGTGAGGGTCGAAGGGAACCGGGTGGTAGGGGTGGAGACCAGCCAAGGGGAGTTCATCAGGGCCTCCCGGGTAGTTCTGGCTCCGGGAAGGGAGGGGTCCTCCTGGCTGCAGGGGGTGAGCCGGGAACTGGGCCTGGCCCTGTCGGTAAACCCTGTGGATATAGGGGTCAGAGTGGAGATACCCGCGGTGGTGATGGAGGCCATAACCGATGTGGTCTACGAGCCCAAATTTATATTCTATTCCAGAAAGTTCGATGATAAGGTCCGAACCTTCTGCGTCAACCCCTATGGAGAGGTGGTTCTGGAAAACAACGAGGGAGTGGTCACTGTAAACGGACATTCTTACGCCGATAAAAAGACAGAGAATACCAATTTCGCCCTCCTGGTGAGCAACCAGTTCTCCGCGCCCTTCCGGGAACCCATAGCCTATGGCCGTTATATAGCCAGCTTGGCCAATCTTCTGTGCGGAGGGGTCATTGTCCAGCGGCTGGGAGACCTTTTGGCCGGCAGGAGGAGTACAGAGGAGCGCTTAGCCAGGAGCCTGGTCACTCCCACCCTTAAGGAGGCTACCCCTGGGGATCTCTCTTTAGTGTTGCCCTACCGCCATCTGGCCTCCATAGTGGAAATGCTGGAGGCTTTGGACAAGATGGCGCCTGGGGTCTATTCCCGCCACACCCTGCTTTATGGGGTGGAGGTGAAGTTCTATTCTTCCCGTCTGGAATTGACCCCTGGACTGGAAACCAGGATCAAGGGGCTCTACGCTGCGGGCGATGGGGCTGGGATAACCAGAGGGCTAGCCCAGGCTTCCGCCAGCGGCGTGTTGGTGGCCCGGAGCATTCTGGAAGATATTTCCTGAAATTGGGGCTTGACGTTTTGGTTTTTTCTTATTAAAATTAATAGGGCAAGCGGGAATAGCTCAGCGGTAGAGCATCGGCTTCCCAAGCCGAGGGTCGCGGGTTCAAATCCCGTTTCCCGCTCCAAAGCCCTCCTGGAAAATCTCTCCAGGAGGGTTTTTAAATTCCTCAAGGGTTTTTACCGCAAAGCTTGGCGCAGCCCCATCACCATATCTTCGGGTGTTGGCACCAGCACCAGCCGGTTTACTGCCCGGGCAAAATCGTTCAGGGTCTGGTGATAGTAGGGCCATTTTAGATCCTTGGCTGCCGGGTGGGGGTTGAATATATACAACCTCTTGATCTTTTTACCCAGCTCCCGCAGAGGGGGGAAGGCAGAAGCCCCCTCGAAGAACAGGCAATCGGTGAAGAGGATCGCCACAGTTCGAGGGGTGAGCAGATGGGCATATTGGGTTCGCAGCTGCTCCAAAGGGGGGCACAGCTCTGTGCGCCCGAAGTTCCACTGGGGCATGTGCCTGAGCTTTTCCAGCAGATCCTCAAAGGGCAGATCCAGGTAAGGGGTGAGGTAATCCAGCTGGGTCCCAAAGCCGAAGACCTCCAGGTCTATAAATTCCTCCTTAAGGGCGTAGAGGAAAAGGAGCATCAGGGCAGCGCTGGGCATCATGGACCCGGATGTATCCAGTATCAAAAGGACTTGCCGGGGTTTGGGTTTTCTTCCCTTCCAGCAGAGGCGGAATATCTTTCCTCCATAGGACAAGCTGCTGCGCAGGGAGGACTTGAAGTCTAAAAGCAGGGCTTCCTGGCAATATCTTTTTTTGCGGCGGGAGAACCCCGTGACCAGCCTTTTCATCAGCCTGCCTATCTCTTGGGAGGGGGTGAGGTCGATCACCGGGGGCAGGTAAGGGCTCCTCTTCCCCACCACCTCTTTTCTCTCCTCCCTTATCCATCCCTGTCCTTCCTCATGGGGGCCCTTGGGGTCTATGATGACGGTTTGGGCGGGGAAGGGATGGGGGGATTCCCGAGAAGCTTCGGGTTCATTCCCAGGGGGCTGGCGGGGGGCAGAGACCCTTTCTTCAAAAAAGGGCATAATCAGGTTCTCCGCCCTGCTGAAATCTTTTTTCAGGCGATAGAGGAGGAATTTCAGCAAATATTTCCAGGACATATTTCCTTCCCCAACTTTTTAGCCAGGATTATATCCTTCTTGTTTTTCAGCAAAAGGGGCCAGTATCTGTCTAAAATATCTTCCCGCAAGCTCTCCACCCCTTCAGATTGTGCATCAGCAGGGCTATCTCCCTGGCCATGAGGGGGCTGAGCCCTTTAACTTTTTTCAGAAGGATGGCCTCCTCCTTTTCCACCGTGGGGTAGTCTATATAGAGATAAACACACCGGCGCACCAGGGCATCGGAGAGGTCCCTGGTATCGTTGTTGGTTATGATCACATGGGGCTTCCTCCGGGCCTTTATGGTGCCCAGCTCGGGTATGGATATCTGAAAATCTGACAGGATCTCCAGGAGCATGGCCTCGAATTCCTCATCCGCCTTATCGATCTCGTCTATCAGGAGCACAGTGGGCTTATCATTGGTTATGGCCTTGAGAAGGGGTCGGGGCAGCAGGAATTCCTCGGAGAAGATGTCCTGCACCTCCTTGCCCCCCTGGATATACAGCAGCTGTTTTTGATAATTCCACTCATAGAGGACCTTGTTTTCGTCCAAGCCCTCGTAGCATTGCAGGCGGATAAGATCGGCCTGGAGAACTTGGGCCAGCACTTTAGCTATTTCTGTCTTTCCCACCCCCGGTTCTCCTTCCACCAAGAGGGGTTTTTCCAGCACCAGGCTCAGGTGCACGGCCTCGGCTATGGGTTCGTCGCAGACATATCCGTAATAGAAAAATCTCTCCCGGATATCTTCGGGGGAGAGGGTTCTTTTGACGGTAAAGGGGAACAACTTTGACCACCACCTTTTGGATTTTGACCGGAAGCGGAGGAGGAAAGCGTTAAGCCTCCTCCTGAGCCGGAGATATTCCTGGGCTCCGGTTAGAATGGGGATTACTTCTTCGGATTTTATCTGACCCCCCACCACATCGGCATAAAGTTCCCGCTGCAGCTCTTCCAGGTATTTTTCCTCCGCCTGGGGATAGGGAGGGGGGGGTAAGATGGTGCCAGACCCGTCGGAATCGGGCCCACCATGGTAAAGGCTTACGGCCTTCCATAGACTCCTCCCTTAAAGGGGATTGTGGGTTTACAATAAATTTTAAACGATCGCTGGGGCCAGGGCAGATTTTTATTCCTGCTGGCTGAAGAAGCAGGTGCCCCCCAAAAAGCCCATCATCAGGGTGAGCCCTGACAGGAGGGCTAAATCCCATCCCAGGGGGTAATGTACTAAAAAGCCCAGGTTTTTTATACTTTCAGGGAGAATTTGGTGTCTCAGGGCGTCCACGCCGTAGGTTAAGGGATCCAGCTTCATAAGGAAGGAAAGCCAGGCGGGGAGATTGGCCATTGGGAACATGGCCCCGCTCAGGAAAAATAAGGGCATTACCAAAAAGTTCATCACCGCCTGGAAGCTTTCCATGGTCTGTAAACGGCTGGCCAATGCTATGCCGAAGTAGGTGAGGGAAAGGGATATTAGGAACAGCACCCCTAGGACGGCTAAAATCCGGCCGCAACTCAGATCCACTTGGAATATGGGGGCCCAGCAATAGGATTACAACGGCCTGGAACATGGATATGGTGGTGCCCCCCAGGGCTTTTCCCAAAGCTGTAGCCCAACGTGGCACAGGGGCCACCAGGACTTCCTTGAGGAATCCGAACTCCCTGTCCCATATGATGGATACCCCTGAAAACATGGAGGTGAACAGCACCGACATGACCAGGATTCCGGGAAATAGGAACTGCCCATAGCTTAAGTTTACTTCTGGGGGCAATCCCCGGAACCCCCATGGCCGAACCTATACCCTGCCCCACTATAAACAGATACAAATATAAACAGATACAAAAGGGGTTGGGCCAGAAAGGCCACCATACGGACCCGTTCCCTCAAGAAGCGTATGGTTTCCCTCAGCCATATGGTGTAAATAGCTCGGGCTGCGGCATTCACCTTTTATCCCTCCTCAACGGCTTTTTCTCATAAGCCTCTTATACCGCATGGCCTCCAGGGCAGAACCCTTCTCTTCCCTTATGGCCTTTCCTGTGAGATGGAGGAATACGTCGTCCAGAGTAGGACGCCTGAGGGAAATGCTATGGATCTTGCCTTCAAACCTGGCCAGCCAGCTGAGGTATAAAGGCAGCGCCGTTATCCACTTTTAAGTACAGAGAACCTTTTTCGTCTTCTCCAACCTCTATTCCATATAGAGCGTGTATCTCCCGGGCCAAGGATCCTTTATCCTCAGCCTCCAGGGTGATTATATCTCCCCCCATCTGCCTCTTTAAATTTTCTGGCGTGTCCAGGGCCTGTATACGTCCATGGTCTATTATGGCAATTCTATCGCAGTTCTCGGCTTCATCCATGTAATGGGTGGTCATAAAAATGGTCAAGCCCTTTTCCCGGCGTAGCCGGTGGATGTGCTCCCAGATGGCGCTGCGGGTTTGGGGGTCCAGGCCCACAGTGGGTTCATCCAGGAACGATACCTTGGGGTGATGGAGGAAACCCCGAGCTATCTCCAGGCGGCGCCTCCTACCCTCGGAGAAGGTGCGGACCAGATCTCGACGCCGCTCTGCCAGGTCCACCATATTCAGCACTTCTTCCATCCTCTCTTTGATGAGCTCCCAGGGAAGGCCGTAGAAGAGGCCGTGGAAAAAGAGGTTTTCCTCCGCAGTTAGGCGGTCGTCCAGGGAGTCGTCCTGAAAGACTATGCCTATAGAGCTTCTGACCCTGTGGGGGTCTTTAACCACGTCATATCCGGCCAGCATGGCTCGGCCAGAGGTGGGTCTTAAAAGGGTGCAGAGCATCTTGATGGTGGTGGATTTTCCCGCCCCGTTGGGTCCTAAAAAGCCGAAGATCTCCCCTTCCTCCACCTGGAAGCTCACCCCGTCCACTGCTTTTAAGCCGTTGAATACTTTGGTGAGCCCTTCGGCCATTATGACGGCCATCCTGATTTTCCACTCCTTATTGATCATATGTCATAAACATTATAGATCTATGCTCCTGGGCACACAAGGGATATGGTTTTACCTTTGGGGCAGGCCACATAACTTTTTAGAGGGGTGGTGCGGTTTGCGCTTTTTTATTCTGGGCAAAAAGGATGTGACGACCGCCGTTCTTTTTCTCCTGGGGCTGATAGCGATCATGGGATGGAAAGGCTATTCCTATAGGTGCCAGGAGAAGGCTGTTTGGGGTTTTATCCTGGGCCCTGGCCGGCCAGGTTATAGTGGTGGATCCCGGTCACGGAGGGGAGGATAGGGGCGCCGTGGGGCCGGGTGGCACTTCAGAATACGAAGTCAATTTGGCCATAAGCAGGGAATTGGCCGGGTTTTTGCAGAAAGGCGGGGCCCGGGTAATCCTCACCAGGGACAATGGGGGGGTGGAGGACAGGGGTTTGGGCGGTCCTTCTGATCTGGAGGAGAGGGTGGAATTGGCCCGCCGGGAAGGAGCTGGCCTGTTCATCTCCATCCACTGCAACGCCTTCGACGATAGGGAGAAAGGGGCCCAGGTGTTTTACAATCCCAAGTCCTCCCGGGCTCAGAGGCTGGCCCAGGCAGTGCAGAATTCCATAAAAAAACGCCTGGGCAATACCGAGAGGGAACTCCTGCCCCTGGAGGCTTATGTGTTGCAGGAAGATCTTTTGTCCATTATAGTGGAGGTGGGCTTTATCTCCAATCCCCGGGAGGAAAAATTATTGGCCGATAAGGATTATCAAAGAAAGATGGCCTATGCCATTTTTGCCGGGGTGGTGGATTACCTAGCAGCTGAAGCCGCCTCTAAAGGCGGAGGTTGATTGTCCACATAGAGGAAGATGTGGTAGATTTATTCATAGACTCCTGGTGGGCAATAATATGGGGGGTGATACGAGGTGGGGAGCCTTCAAGGGGTGGCCTTTTTGCCCCATCCACCCATCATCATACCAGAAGTTGGCAAAGAGGCCCTGAAGGAAGTACGGTCCACGGTGAAAGCCATGGAAGCCCTGGCCCGGGAAGTGGCGGAAGGGGATCCCCAGAGGCTAATCATCATTTCACCCCATGGGCCGGTTTTTCAGGACGCCATAGGCATATGGGGGGTGGAAGAGTTGAAGGGGGATTTGGCCGCCTTTGGAGCGGGCCAGGTGAGGTTTAGCTGCCCGGTGGATCTGGATCTTGCCCGGGCGGTGGCGGAAGAGGCCCAAAGGGAAGGTATTCCTGTGGCCTGGTTGGACAGGAATACCAGCCTGCGCTATGGGCTCTACCCCAGGTTGGATCACGGCATGATGGTGCCCCTGTATTATCTAAGAAAGGCGGGGATAGAGGTACCCCTGGTGGCCATGGCTCCGGCCTTTTTGCCCCGGAGTGTGCTTTATAACCTGGGCCGCTGTCTGAAAAGGGCGGTGATCTCCAGCCCCTATAGGGTTCTGCTGGTGGCCAGCGGCGATCTCTCCCACTGCCTTTCTCCAGGCGCTCCCGCGGGTTTCCATCCTGCTGGCCGGGAGTTCGACCTGGCCATAAAGGGGCTCTTGGAGAGGGGAGACGTAGAGGGGATTTTGCGTCTGCCCCAGGAGTTGGTAGATGAGGCGGCGGAATGCGGCTATCGTCCCCTCCTCATGGCCCTGGGGGCGCTGGAGGGAGAAAAATTTAAAGCCGAGGTCCTGTCATATGAAGCCCCTTTCGGGGTCGGTTATCTGGTGGCCTATTTCCGGCTGGCCAGCAATCCTGGCTCCTGGCGGGAAAGCTCCCTTCCAGCCCGGCTGGCCCGGCAGACCCTGGAACATTTCCTCAAGACCGGGGAAATACTATCTCCCCCCCATCCCCTGCCTCCTGAACTGGCAGGCCGGGCAGGGGTCTTCGTGTCCATAAAAAAGAGAGGCCAGCTTCGGGGATGTATCGGGACCATATTCCCTACCAGAAGCAATATCGCTGAGGAGATAATATACAACGCCCTGGCAGCGGGTTTGGAGGACCCCCGTTTCCCCCCTGTAAGGCTGGAAGAACTGCCTGAACTGGAATTCTCCGTGGATATATTAGGGGAACCGGAACCGGCTGGGCCCGAGGATCTGGATCCCAAAAAATACGGGGTGATCGTCAGCTGCGGCAGGCGCCGGGGGCTTCTTCTCCCTGACCTGGAAGGGGTGGATACGGTGGAGCAGCAGCTCTCCATAGCCCTGCGCAAGGCAGGGATAAGGCCCGACGAACCTTACCGGATAGAGAGGTTCCAGGTCAAGAGGTATCATTGAAAGGGGGCTCTGCCATCTGATGGAAGAAAAAAAGGAAGCCAGATATTACGAAAAACTGCCGGACGGTAAAGTCAAGTGCCAGCTCTGCCCCCATACCTGCCTTATATCCCAGACCAAGAGGGGTATATGCCGGGTGAGGGAAAACCAGGAGGGGCGCCTGTATACCTTGAATTACGGGCGCATAACCGCCATAGCCATGGATCCCATGGAGAAAAAACCTCTATACCATTTCTATCCCGGCAGGTGGATCCTTTCGGTGGGAACTTTTGGTTGCAACTTCCATTGCCAGTTCTGCCAGAACTGGCAGATCGCCCATGGGGATCCGGAAACCCTTTATATTTCTCCCGAGGCTCTGGTGGATAAAGCTCTAGAACTGGAGAGCATAGGCATAGCCTACACCTACTCCGAGCCCATCGTCTGGTTTGAATACGTGTTGGACACCGCCAAGCTGGCCCAGGAGGCGGGATTGAAAAATGTGATGGTCACCAACGGCTATATCAACCCCGAGCCCTTAGCCGAGCTGTTGCCCTTCACCCATGCCTGGAATATCGACATCAAGGGTTTTAACCCCGACTTTTACCGCCGGATAGTGGGGGGCAGGCTGGAACCCGTCCTGGCTACAGCTAAGGCAGTGGCCAAGGCGGGAAAGCACCTGGAAATAACCACCCTGTTGGTTACCGGGCTGAACGACAACCTGGAGGAACTGGAACAGCTGGTCTTGTGGATAAGGGACAATCTGGGGCCCGATACCCCTTTGCACTTTTCCCGCTATTTTCCCCAGTATCGCCTGCATCTGCCCCCCACCCCTCTGGAGACCTTGTATCGGGCCAGGGATATGGCCCGCCGCTATTTAAACCACGTTTACCTGGGAAATGTGCCGGATACCAGGGCCAACAGCACCTACTGTCCCCGCTGTGGATCTCTGGCCATAAGGAGGACAGGCTATGACGTGGAACCCTTGGGGCTTTCAGGGGGTAACTGCCGGGAATGCGGGACCCCCCTGGCCATAGTCAGAGAGGAGGAGGATTGAGGGTGGATCTGCAGAAAGCCTGCCGGATAGCCTTGGAGGAGTGCCTGGGAACCCGGGAGGGCGAGGAGGTCCTGGTGGTCACCGATACCCCCATGGAGAGCATAGGCCGGGCTTTTTTTGAAGCTGCCGGGAGCCTGGGGGCGGAGCCCCTGCTCCTTTTGATGCATCCCCGGGAGGTGAGCGGCCAGGAACCCCCTGCTGGAGTGGGGGCGGCTTTAAGCCGGGTTCAGGTGGGGGTGTTGGCCACCAGCAAATCCCTTTCCCATACCCGGGCCAGGAGGGAAGCCACCGCTGTGGGGGTGAGGATAGCCTCCTTGCCCGGAGCCACTGAAGATATGCTCATCCGGGCTTTACCGGTTGATTATCGTATTCTGGAGGAAGAATGCCTCCGCTTTGCCCAACTCTTGACCCAGGGCAGGGAGGTCTTCCTCACCAGCCCTGGGGGGACCCGCCTCCACCTGGGCATAGAGGGGCGTCGGGGATTTATAGACGCAGGCAACTTGAAAAAGCCCGGCAGTTTTGGCAATCTGCCTGCTGGAGAGGCCTGCATCGCTCCGGTGGAGGGCACCGCCCAGGGAGTGCTGGTGGTGGACGGATCCATGGCCGGCATAGGCCTTTTGCAGGAACCCATAAAGATGAGGGTGGAGAAGGGGATGGTGGTGGAGATAATGGGAGGGGAAGAGGCCCGGTCCCTGGAAAGGCTGCTGGCTCCCTACGGCCCGGAAGCCAGGAATATCGCGGAACTGGGAATAGGGCTGAATCCGGCTGCCAGGATAACGGGCAGGGTTTTGGAGGACGAAAAGGTCAAAGGCACTGTCCACGTGGCCATAGGGGATAACAGGTCCTTTGGAGGGCAGGTGGAGGCCCCTGTGCACCTGGACGGGGTCATCCTCCGGCCTAAGCTGTATCTGGACGGCCAGCTGATTTTGGGATAGCCGTGCCTTTGGAGATCTAACGGGGGCTGCCAGCAGTTGGAAATATAATTGACCTTGAAATTCAGCCAATGGGCTAAGCGGCGGAAGAAGGCATTCCCTTCCTCGGAAGCGAAAACCAAGCTCCGGGAAGCGGAGAAATGTAAAGGCCAACCGCACGATCGAGACATGAACGCTGCAAAGAACCTGCTCAAGTTCGCCTTGGCCGCGGGCTGATGCGGCCCTACCGCGAGTTTTTGCGGGAAGTTACG
>DRZV01000001.1 GCA_011375465.1 Neomoorella mulderi | reverse complement strand
GGCCCTAAAACATCTAGTTCAAGACCTCACGCTGCCCTTAAAGGTGGGGCCTAGGTTCTGTGGCGGCCTGGTGGGCTACCTGGCCTACGATCTGGTGCATTACCTGGAAAATATACCCCCGCCGTCCGAGGACGATTGGGACCTGCCCGAGATCTACATGATCCTACCCAGGATTTTCCTGGTCTACGATCACCTCCTGCGAAAGCTCCTGGTGGGCTGTTTGGCGCCTTCCTCCGAGGGTTTAAAGGGCTACCGGGAGGCTGTGGATAGAATAAGATCCCTAATGGAAGCCCTACAAGCCCCGCTGGACAGCAACCGGGACGGGGGATTCACCTGCGGCCCCCTGCAGACCGATATGTCCCCGGAAGAGTTCCTCTCCAAGGTCCGGAGGGCCAAAGAGTATATCCAGGAGGAGAACGTGCTGCAGATAGTCCTGGCCCAGCGCTTCACCCTGCCCTTTCAGGGAAACCCCTTCAGCGTTTACAGGAGGCTGAGGAGCCTGAATCCTTCCCCTTACATGTTCTACCTGCATTTTCCCGAAGTGCAGCTGGTGGGCTCTTCCCCGGAAATGCTGGTGAGGGTGGAGGACAGGGAGATCCAGTATAACCCCATTGCCGGTACCAGGCCCAGGGGCAGAACCAGGGAGGAGGAGAGGAGGCTAAGGGAGGAGCTGGTGTCCAGCGAAAAGGACCGCTTGGAGCACCTCATGCTCCTGGACCTGGCCCGTAACGACGTGGGTAAAGTGGCGGCCCCGGGCACCTTGAGGATTTCCCGCCAGATGGAGGTGGAGCTTTACTCCCATGTTATGCATCTGGTTTCCACCCTGAAGGCCACCCTGGCTCCCGGTAAGGAACCCCTGGACGCCCTGTGGGCCTGTTTTCCTGCAGGCACGGTCACAGGGGCTCCCAAGATAAAGGCCATGGAGATAATAGCGGAGCTGGAACCGGTAGCCAGGGGTCCTTATGGAGGAGCGGTGGGCTACTTGAGCTTGAACGGCAACCTGGATACCTGCATCACCATCCGTACCATTATATTCCATAGAGGCAGGGCTGTTGTCCAGGCAGGGGCGGGGATTGTGGCCGATTCCTCTCCCGGAGGGGAATACCAGGAGACCTTAAACAAAGCCCAGGCCCTGCTCCAGGTCTTAACGGGAAGGGAGGAAGATCATGCTGCTTATGATCGATAATTACGAGTCCTTTACTTATAATCTGGTACAGTATTTTCTAGAATTGGGAGAAGAGGTGGTGGTCAGGAGGAATGATGCCATAACCCTGGAGGAGATAGCAAAGCTTCAGCCCCGCTACCTGGTCTTCTCCCCTGGACCTTACACCCCCAATGAGGCGGGCATAACCCTGTCAGCCATTTCCGCCTTTGCCGGGAAAATACCCATGTTGGGGGTGTGCCTGGGCCATCAGGCCATAGCCCAGGCCTTCGGAGGGAAGGTGGTGAGGGCTCCCCGGCTCATGCACGGCAAGACGTCTTCCATATTCCACGATGGGCGTACCATATACAGGGGGCTGCCCAACCCCTTCACCGCCACCCGTTATCATTCCCTCATAGTGGAAGAGGCCACCCTACCCCCCTGCTTGGAGATAAGTGCCCGCAGCGAACAGGGAGAGCTCATGGGCCTGAGACACAGGGAGTATCCCATCGAAGGGGTGCAGTTCCATCCGGAATCCATCTTGACCTCGGTGGGGAAAGACCTGCTGAAGAATTTTTTAGAAATATACGGTTAGAAAGGAGGGGAAACCATGCTGAAGCCCTTCTTAGGCCGCCTGGTGGAAGGGGAGCACCTGGAAGAACGGGAAGCCCAGGAAGCCATGGAGATCATCATGGCGGGGGAGGCTACCCCAGCCCAGATAGCCGCTTTTCTCACCGCCTTGAGGTTTAAAGGGGAGACGGTGGAGGAGATAACCGGGTTGGCCCGGGCCATGCGCCGGAGGGCCGTGGCTTTGGCCCCTGTTCCCCCCCTCCTCGTGGACACCTGCGGTACAGGTGGGGACGGCCGTCATACCTTCAACATATCCACCATAGCGGCCTTTGTGGTGGCCGGGGCCGGAGTGCCGGTGGCCAAACACGGCAACCGCTCCGTCTCCAGCCGCTGCGGCAGCGCCGATGTGCTGGAAGCCCTGGGCGTGAAAGTAGACCTCTCTCCCCAGGAGGCGGCCCGCTGCCTGAACGAGCTGGGCATAACCTTTCTCTTCGCCCCCATCTATCATCAGGCCATGAAGCATGCAGCCGGCCCGCGGAAGGAGATAGGCTTTCGCACTGTGTTCAACATCCTGGGCCCCCTGGCCAACCCTGCTGGGGCCCCCTGCCAGCTGGTGGGGGTTTACCGCCAGGACCTTACCGAAAAGATGGCTGGGGTCCTGGCCCGTTTGGGATGCCGTCGGGCCTTTGTGGTTCACGGGCTGGACGGGTTAGACGAGGTCACCACCACAGCCCCTACCCGGATCACCCTGCTGGACCAGGGTCAGATAAGCAGCTACACCTTTTACCCCGAAGAGGTGGGGCTTCCCCGGGCTCGTCTGGAAGATCTGGTGGGGGGGACGGCAGAGGAGAACGCCCGCATTGCCCTTGCTCTCCTCCAGGGGGAGGGGGGGCCCAAAAGGGATATAGTGCTCTTGAATGCCGCCTTCGCCCTGCTGGCCGCCGGGGCGGCCGCTTCCTTGAACGAGGCATTGGAGAAGGCCCGTTATAGCTTGGATTCAGGAGCAGCTTTAAATAAACTGCAGCAGTTGGTAGAATTCAGCCAGGCGAGGAGGACCCCATGCTAGAAAAGATCTTAGCCCAAAAACGCTTGGAAATTTCTCGACGCCGCCAGGAGGTGCCCCTGGCCGCCTTAGAAAAGGAAGCCCGCCGTCAGCCCCTGCCCCGGGTTTTGAGCCGGGCCCTGAAAAGCCGGGAGGGGGAGCTGAACCTCTTGGCGGAGCTCAAGGCCGCTTCCCCCTCCCGGGGGTTGATAAGGCCGCTGGAGGGAAGGGTGAGGGAGAGGGCGCTCCTCTATGAGAAGGCGGGGGCCCAGGGCCTCTCTGTCCTCACCGACGAGGCCTTTTTCCAGGGTAAATTAGAATATTTAAAAGAGGCGCGGCAGGTCACCCGCCTTCCCCTGTTAAGGAAAGACTTCATCCTGGATCCTTACCAGATTTTTGAAGCCAGGGCCTATGGCGCCGACGCCTTTCTCCTGATAGCCCGCCTGCTGGAGGAAGAGGAGATGAAGGAATTTCTGGCCCTGGCCCGCCGTCTGGATTTGGAAGCCCTGGTGGAAGTCCATCGAGAAGAAGAGGTGGAGAGGGCCCTCTCCCTGGGGGCGGTTTTGATAGGGATAAACAACCGGGACCTGGCCACTTTCACCGTGGATTTAAACACCACCCTGCGCTTGAAAAGGCTTATACCTCCTGACCGGGTGGTGGTGAGCGCCAGCGGTATAAAGAAAAGGGAAGACGCCCTTCTGGTAAAAAAGGCCGGGGTGGACGCCATCTTGGTGGGCGAAGCCCTTATGGAGGCCGAAGACGTGGAGGCTAAAATCAAAGAACTGCGGCTCCTGGAGGGATGATCCATGGTGAAAATAAAGGTGTGCGGGATCACCAGCTACGAAGAGGCCAAAATGGCCCTGGACCTCGGCATAGAGGTGCTCGGGTTCGTCTTCTATCCCTCCAGCAGGAGATACCTGGCCCCTGAAGAGGCCAGGGAGATCATAAGGCGCCTGCCTCCCTTCGCGCTCACGGTGGGGGTCTTTGTCAACGAGCCCCCCCGTTGGGTAAAGGAGGTGGCGGCCTTTTGCCCCCTGGAAGCGGTCCAGCTTCACGGGGAAGAACCTCCAGATCACCTGGAGGGGGTGGACAGGAAGGTGATAAAGGCCTTCAGGGTGAAAGATGAAAGTTACCTGAAGCTCCTGCCCCTTTACCAGGAGGCCCAGGGTTTCCTTCTGGACGCCTCTGTCCCCCATCTCCCTGGAGGTAGCGGGCGCACCTTCAACTGGGACTTGGCCCTGGGGGCCAAAAACCTGGGAAAGCCTATTATACTGGCCGGAGGGCTGACCCCGGAAAACGTGGAGGAAGCCATCTTAAAAGTTCAGCCCTACGGGGTGGACGTCTCCAGTGGGGTGGAAACCCGGGGGAAAAAGGATAAGGCCAAAATGGCGGAGTTTAAAGCTGCGGTGGAAAGGGCAGAGAAAAAACTAAGGGGGTATGCTGGATGACGGAAAGGGAGATTTCAGGCCGTTTTGGCCCCTACGGCGGACGCTACGTGCCGGAACTTTTAATGCCAGCCCTGCTGGAGCTGGAAAGGGCCTTCCTTGAAACCCAGGGGGATAGCTCTTTCTGGGAGGAATGGAATTATTATCTAAAACATTATGCCGGGCGCCCCACGCCCCTTTATCACGCCCGGAATCTGAGCCGGTATTTGGGAGGGGCCCAGATATATCTGAAAAGGGAAGATCTCAACCACACCGGGTCCCACAAGCTCAATAATGCCCTGGGGCAGGCCCTTCTGGCCCGCCGCATGGGTAAAAGGCGCCTCATAGCGGAGACGGGGGCGGGCCAGCACGGGGTTGCCACCGCCACTGTAGCTGCCCTCTTCGGGATGGAATGCGTGATCTACATGGGCCTGCAGGACACCTTGCGCCAGGCCCTCAACGTGTTCCGCATGGAACTCCTGGGGGCCAAGGTGGTGCCAGTGGAGAGCGGTACCCAGGTATTGAAGGATGCGGTAAACGAGGCCATCCGAGATTGGGTCACCAATGTGGAGACCACTCATTACCTTCTGGGCTCGGCTGTGGGTCCCCACCCTTATCCCCTGATGGTGCGTAAATTCCAGTCTGTAATTGGCCAGGAAGCCAAGGAGCAGATGCTGGCCCTGACAGGGAAGCTGCCCCACCATGTGGTGGCCTGCGTGGGGGGAGGCAGTAACGCCATAGGCATATTCGCCGCCTTTATCCCCGAAGAAGGGGTGAAGCTGTACGGGGCGGAAGCCGCCGGTCTGGGCCTTCTTAGCGGTCAACATGCCGCCACCCTCACGGCAGGAAAGCCGGGGGTATTCCAGGGCACCTACAGCTATCTGGTCCAAGACGAAAAGGGTCAGGTGCAACCGGTATATTCCATAGCCCCGGGCCTGGATTATCCCGGAGTGGGGCCGGAACACAGTTTTCTAAAGGATACAGGCAGGGCCACCTATGTGGCCATAACCGACCGGGAGGCGGTGGAGGCCTTTCAGCTCCTCAGCCGCACCGAAGGCATAATACCCGCCCTGGAGAGCGCCCACGCCCTGGCCTTGGCCGTGAAGATGGCCCCCCAGCTGCCTTCTGAAGAGATAATCTTGGTAAATCTCTCCGGGAGGGGCGATAAGGACGTGGAGCAGGTGGAAAAAGTCCTGAGGGGGGAGAGGCATGGAGTCTAGGCTGGAGCAGGTATTCCGTAAAAGGATGGGGGAGGGGCGTAAAGCCCTGATAGTTTACCTCTGCGCTGGAGACCCTTCCCTGGAGATCACCCAAAAAGCCGTAAAGGAGCTGGCCGGAGCAGGGGCAGACATAATAGAGCTGGGCATCCCCTTTTCCGATCCTGTGGCGGATGGCCCCATAATCCAGGCGGCCAGCTTGAGGGCCCTATCCCAGGGCACAGACTTGCAGGGGGTCCTGAGGATGGTGGGGAACCTGAGGGAGGAAGGGGTGGATATCCCTCTGGTGCTCCTGAGCTATTACAACCCCTTGCTGCAATTCGGCCTGGAGAGGGCGGTGGAGGAGATGGCCCATCAAGCCATAGAGGGGATCCTGATACCTGACCTGCCTTTTGAGGAGAGCCAGCCCTTAAGGGATCTGGCCCGCTCCCGGGGGCTGTCCTTGATAACCCTGGTGGCTCCCAACACCCCCCAGGAGAGGCTCAAGATGCTGGCCGGCTCTGCCTCGGGATTTATATACTGCGTCTCCCTAATGGGGGTGACCGGGCCCCGAGAGGAGCTTTCTCCTCACCTCAAGGAATATCTGCTCAGGGTGAGGAAGGCAGCCGATGGTATTCCCCTGGCGGTAGGGTTTGGCATAAGCAACGCCCAGCAGGCCCGACTGCTGGCCCCCTGGTGCGACGGCGTCATAGTGGGCAGCGCAGTGGTGGAGGCTTTGGCCCAGGGAGGTGTAGAAAGGGCCGTAGAGCTGGTAAAGGAGATCCGCTCCGCCATATGAAATAACCCCCTTGCCAGGGGTGGAGCTTTATGCTATAGTTTAAGGAGCAGGAAAGCAGGATGGTTTTTAAAAACACTGGGGCAGGACGGCAGCACGGCAGGAGGGGATTACAAAAAATAGCGCCACTCCTGGCGGGTGGCGCTTTTGCTTTAGAAGGAGGTTGAGAAAGATGATCATAGCCATGGAACCGGGAGCCGAGAGGGAACATGTGGAGGCTGTGATAAAGCGCCTCCAGCAGGAGGGTTTCCAAGTACACATTTCTCAGGGAGTGGAGAGGACAGTGATAGGAGCCATAGGCGACAGGACCCGCCTAAAGGCGGATATGGTGGCCGCCATGCCGGGGGTGGAAAAGGTGGTTCCCATTTTGCAACCTTATAAAATGGCTGCCAGAGATTTTAAGCCAGAGGGTACCAAGGTGGAAGTGGCCCCCGGGGTCACAATAGGGGAAGGGGAGGACATCCACATCATAGCCGGGCCTTGCGCTGTGGAGAGCCGGCAGCAGCTCCTGGAGACCGCCGTGGCGGTTAAAGAAGGGGGCGCTTCCCTCCTCCGAGGCGGAGCTTATAAACCCCGCACCTCCCCTTATTCCTTCCAGGGTTTGGCTTCTAAGGGCTTGGAATACCTGGCAGAGGCCAAAGCCCTGACCGGTTTGCCGGTGGTGACGGAAGTGGTGGACGCCTCTTTGGCCCAAGAAGTGGCCCAGGTGGCGGATGTGCTCCAGATAGGATCCCGTAATATGCACAATTTCGCCCTCCTGAAGGCGGTGGGGCGGGCGGGCAAACCGGTGCTCTTGAAGCGGGGGTTAGCCGCCACCATTGAGGAATGGCTGCTGGCGGCAGAATACATCCTGGTGGAGGGCAATTTCCAGGTGATCCTTTGCGAAAGGGGCATCCGCACCTTTGAAAACTACACCCGTAACACCCTGGATTTGAGCGCAGTGGCCGCGGTCAAACACCTGTCCCACCTTCCGGTTATGGTGGATCCCAGCCATGCCACCGGCAGGCGCCTCTTGGTGCCCCCCATGGCCAAAGCTGCCATAGCCGCGGGGGCCGACGGCCTGATGGTGGAGGTGCATCCCAACCCGCAGGAAGCCCTTTCCGACGGCCCCCAGTCCTTAACCCCGGAAGAGTTCTACAAACTGGTTAAGGAATTAAAGCCCTTCTTGGAGGCGGTGGGCCGGAGGCTGGGGAGGTTGAGAGATGAGGCGGAGGTCAGGAGCAGCCTTTCTCGGTCCTGAGGGCACCTTCTCTCATGAGGCGGCGGTGGTGTGGGCCAAGAAGATAGGGGTGATCTGGGGGCAAGGGGAGCTTAAAGGGGTAGAAGACCTGTCCCAGGTGGTGGCCTTGGTAAAGAGGGGAGAGGTGGGGGCCGGAGTGGTACCGGTGGAAAACTCGATAGAGGGCAGCGTCCACCTGACCCTGGACCTCCTGTGGGAAGAGGAGGTCCAGGTGGTGGGCGAGGTGATCCTCCCCATCCACCACTGCCTCCTCTCCCTGTCCCCAGAAAGGGAGATAATGGCCATAGCTTCCCATCCCCATGCCCTGGCCCAGTGCCGCAGGTTTTTGGAGGCCCGCTTTCCCGGGATAAGGAGAATAGCCCTTTCCAGCACTGCCGAGGCAGCCAGGGCGGCCAGCTGTAACCCCCATTGGGGGGCTATAGCCTCCTCCTTTGCTGCCCGGATTTACCAGGTGCCTGTATTATATCGCAATATAGAAGATTATCCGGAGAACAAGACCCGCTTTTTCATCTTGGGTTACGAAACCCCTCCCCTGCCCGGTCCTTATAAGACCTCCCTGGTGGTCTCTCCTCTGGTCAACAGGCCGGGTAGCCTTTATGAAATATTGAAGGAATTTGCCCAGGCCGGGATAGATTTAACCCGGATCGAATCCCGCCCCACCAAGAAGGAGCTGGGTGAATACCTGTTCTACATCGACTGCGTGGGAGCGGCGGGGGAGGAGCCCTTAAAGTCGGTGTTGGCCAGGCTGAAGGAAAAGACCAGGTTGTTTAAAGTGTTGGGATCCTATGCCCAGGACAGGGGGTAGGCGGATTGGAGCCCGCTTTTGTGGACAGGATAGCCGTCATAGGTCTGGGGGTCATAGGGGGATCCCTGGGGCTGGCCCTTAAGGCCCGGAAATCAGCCCGAGAAGTGGTGGGCTATGATTGCAGCCCTTGTGCCCGCCAGGAGGCTGAAGAGATAGGCGCTGTGGACAGGGTGGCTGTAGATCTGGCCGGAGCGGTGGAAGGGGCAGAGGTGGTGATCCTGGCCATCCCCGTGGGCAAGATGGTGGAAGTGGCGGAGGAACTGAAGAGGTACGTAAAGCCAGGGGCTATAGTGACCGACACGGGCAGCGTCAAGGGAAGCCTGGTGGATGCCATGGAGGCCATCTTCCATCCCCGGGCTTTCTTCGTAGGGGGCCATCCCATGGCCGGCTCGGAAAAAAGCGGCATTAAGGGGGCTGACCCTTATCTTCTGGAAAATGCGGTATACGTTCTGACCCCTACCCCCCGTACTGACAGAAAAGCCCTGGAGCTTCTGGAAACCCTGTTTCGAGCTTTGGGTGCCCGGGTGCTCCGCCTGGACCCCTGGGAGCACGATCTCATGGTGGGGACCATCAGCCACCTGCCCCATCTTTTGGCCGCCAGCCTGGTGCGCACTGCGGCTGCCGTGTCCCGGGAACATCCCCACACCCTCATGTTGGCCGCAGGGGGGTTCCGGGATACCACCCGGATCGCCTCTGGGGATCCTGCTCTCTGGCGGGATATCTTTTTGGCCAACAGGGAGGCCCTCCTGCAGGTTTTAGCCCTGTGGGAGAGGGAAATAAAGGCTCTCAGGGGCTTTATAGTCAGGGGGGATAAGGAAAAGCTGCAGGAGGCTTTGGAAGAGGCCAGGTCTATCAGGGACCGCATTCCCGCCCGTAAAAAGGGGCTGCTGCCCGCCCTTCACGAGCTGGTGGTGGTGGTGCCTGACCGCCCTGGCATCATAGGCCTTTTGGGCACAGCCCTGGGCTCCCGAGGGATAAACATAATAGATATAGAAATCCTCAGGGTTCGGGAGGGAGAAGGGGGAAGCATAAGGTTGGGTTTCACCACCCCAGAGGCTGCTTCCCAGGCCGAAGCCGTCTTGAAGGAAATGGGTATTCCTGTTAGAACAATATAAGATTTCCGCTCATGCTTTTTCGCTTCTCGACCCTTACCCTGGCTCCTGGGGGAGCCTTCTGTTTTTTCTGGCCAGGGGTGCGATGGGGGTGTGGTGAGTGCTTTCGGTATGGGTCAGGGAATGGCTGGAGGGGGATAGCATAAGGGTTGAAAAATACCTGGGTTCTAGCCTGATTTCCCGGGAGTGGAGGAAGGATGGCCGACTGCACCGGGA
Organism: Neomoorella mulderi; assembly: GCA_011375465.1. Lineage (GTDB taxonomy): Bacteria > Bacillota > DSM-521 > Neomoorellales > Neomoorellaceae > SpSt-1133. Next base: position 704 of record DRZV01000001.1, on the reverse strand, counting down.
GGGGGGACCGGCGGTGGAGCGCTTCTATCCCGACGGCAGGATCTCCTGCCGGGAATGGAGGATAGGGGGAGAGCTCCACAGGGAAGACGGACCTGCCTATGAGGATTTCTACGGGGACGGGTCTCCCCGTTATTTCCTGTGGTACCATAGAGGCAGGAGGCACCGACGGGAAGGCCCGGCGGAGGAAGTATTCGCCCCTCAAGGCAAGGTTGTCTAGCAGGCCTGGTTCATAGAAGATAGGTTTCACAGGAGCGACGGCCCCGCCAGAATATGGTATATTAGGGACAGCGGGCTTCCGACTGTGGAAAGGTTCTAGGGTTACCGAGGAACAGTTCACTTGCTTATCTGCCCTTTGGCGAATGAGGCAGAGGGTGGAGGCGGGAAAAAACTTAAAAATTTAAGGTGGTCTTCCCTATGGGCAGGAAGGAGCAGTTGATGAGGGAACTGGAGAGGACGGTGGAGGCCCTGGTAAAGGACTATAAAGCAGAAAAGATAATCCTGTTCGGTTCCCTGGCTGCAGGTAAAACAGGGGAGTGGAGCGACATCGATCTGGTGGTGGTCAAGGATACCGATAAGCCCTTCTGGGAGAGGCTGAGGGAGGTGGTGGAAATCGTGCGGCCTTCCTTGGCCATGGACATCATGGTTTACACCCCCCAGGAGATGAGGAGCTTGGAAGATAACCTCCTTTTTCCAGGAAAGAGATT
>DRZV01000003.1 GCA_011375465.1 Neomoorella mulderi | reverse complement strand
CTGGGAAGATGTGGAACTCTTAAGGGAAGCACCCTTCTACGAGGTTGCCTTAAAAATGGATCCGGAAAAACATCAGCTCCGGGGAGACATGGTGCTCCATTACCTCAACTCTTCAGGAAAACCCATTGAACACATGGACCTAGTAGTCTACGGCAATGATCCCCAGTTTAAAAAAGGAGGAGGGGATCCGGCGGAAACCTTAGAGCTCAAGGTGAACGGAAGTCCGGCCGAGTTTACCCTGAGTTTACCCTTGACGGTATACTACTGCGGGTAAAGCTACTCAAGCCTTTAGCTGAAAGCCAAAGGGTATCCCTGGAGATCAGCTACCAAATCCAGCTCCCCCCGCTCCCCGAGGGCAAAGCCTCCTTTGACCCCCAAAAGCTGATGGAACAATTGGGGATTCTGCTGGGCAGGGGAGGAAAGCAGCAGGACCACTATGAGGGTCTGCTGGGGTACAGGGACGACCTTGTAATCCTGGGCTATCCTTATCCAGTGCTCATCCCCCCTCATAAAGAAGAAAATCCTCCCACCCGGCTGCCCTCCATGGGAGACATTTCCAGATGGGAAGCTGCTAACTACAGGGTAAAGGTCACACCCCCCAAGGTTGGGAGGTGGCTGCCTCAGGGGTACTTTACCAGGAGGGGAAAAAGGGGAAGGACACCGTGCTCACCTTTGTGGGGGCGGGGATGCGGGACTTCGCCCTGGCCATGTCCCCCCATTTTAAAACCTTGAAAGCCCAAGTAGGGGAAAGCGAGCTGTGGGTTTATACCACGGACAGGAGCCAGAAACATGCCCAGGAACTCCTCCGCTACGGACAGAACGCCCTGGATACCTACAGCCGCCTGTTCGGCCCCATCCCTTACAAAAGGATCAGCATAGTTGCCGCTCCCCTGGGCGGAGGCGCGGGGGGAACGGAGTTCAGCGGATTGGTCCTGATAGGAGAGGGCATACTGGGCATCTCGGGAGGGGACAATCCCTTTTCTTCCCCTGCAGGGAAAGAAAAGAGAGATTCTGCCGACCTTTTTTCTGTCCTGGGCTCCCTCTTGGGCGGCGGCTCCCCTTCGGGGCAGGATAAAAAGGGCTCCACCAACCCCTTCTCCTTCCTGCTGGAAGCGTTGGGTCTTTGCGATTTTGACCTGGGAAGCTTCCAGCTCATCATGGAAGCCCTTCCCGAAATGGTGGTGGTCCACGAATTGGGACACCAATGGTGGTACTCCCTGGTGGGGGCCAGATCCCTGGAGGCTCCTTGGCTGGACGAATCCCTCACCCAGTATTCCGGGTTTGTAGCTTTAGAGCACAGCCGAGGGGTAGTATACAGGAACGCATTTCTGAAGAACTCCAAGATGACGGTGAATATGGCCTGCAGCCTGGGCGGTTGCCGGGGCAAGGGCATAACCCTACCGGTAGAGGAATATGGAAACGAGCTGTGCTATGCAGCCCTCGTTTACGAAAAGGGGGCCCTCTTCTATCATGCCCTCAGGGAGGCGGTGGGGGATGAGGCCTTTTTCGGCGGCCTCAGGGATTATGCCCAGAAATACCGCTACCGGATGATGCCCGATAGGGGACCCATAGAATGTATAAAGGCCCGGTCCAAGGATCCCCGCCAGGTGGATCTGCTGGTCCAGGAATGGCTTCAGCAAAAGTGCGGCCTTCCTGGAGAAAAGGACAGGGCTCCGGAGGGATCCCCCAGGCAGGCCAACCCCCTGGGGGAACTTCTGGGGCGCCTGCTGGAAGGCCTACTGGGAGATCTGCTAAAGTAGCTTGAGAAGGGAAACCGGGATTCCCCCCTGGGAAAGCTCCTGGACCACAAGGCCCCCACTAGGAACGGGGCCAGGAACGGGTTCCCAATACCTTTAAGGGGCCGGGCAAGGGCCCAGCCCCTTAAAACTATCCTTCTTTGGGCGGCAAACGTCGGGCCAATTCCCTGGCCACCTCGTCTAATCCCACTCCGTGATAGGCCATCAATACCAGCAGATGGTATAAAAGATCAGCCATCTCATAGACAACTTCCTGGGGGTTCAAATTTTTAGAAGCTATGATCACTTCGCTGCTCTCTTCCCCCACTTTTTTGAGTATTTTATCCTGGCCCTCGGCAAGAAGGCGAGCAGTGTATGACCCCTGGGGACGGTTTTCCTGCCGCTCCTTGATAATCCCGAACACTTCCTCCAATACCTGCCCCAGGCCAGGAGGCTTCTCGTCTTCTCCCTCCTGGGACTTCACGGGCAACGGGTTGTGGAAGCAGGAGAAACGGCCGGTATGGCAGGCCACCCCCTTCTGCCTTACCCGGAAAAGGAGGGCATCCCCGTCGCAATCATAGAAAGCCTTTATCACCTTCTGATAATTGCCCGAAGTGGCCCCTTTATGCCACAGCTCCTTCCGGCTACGGCTGTAGAACCAGATCTCTCCCGTGGCCAGGGTTTTTTCTAGGGCTTCCCGGTTCATGTAGGCCAGCATAAGGACCGGCCCGCTCTCCTCTTGAATTATGGCTGGTATCAGTCCCTTTTCATCAAAACGGAGCTTTTCTAGAAAGTTCAAACCCATCCCTCCAGCTTCACAGGTATACCCCTCTGGTGCAGATACTCCTTTACTTGCCTTATGCTGAAAATCTTGAGATGGAAAACCGAGGCCGCCAGCACCCCATCAGCTCCGCCCACAGTTATGGCCCGATAAAAATCCTCCAGGGAGCCTGCCCCTCCCGAAGCTATAACGGGGAGGGACACTTTTTCTCTAATCCTAGCTAAAAGTTCCAGGTCATATCCCTGGCGGGTGCCGTCATGATCTATACTGGTGAGCAAGATCTCCCCTGCACCTAAGTCCTCCACTTCCCGAGACCATTCTAGAGCGCCCTTGCCTGCAGGATTCTTCCCCCCATGGGTGTAGACCTGCCAGCCTCCTCCCTCCCTCTTAGCGTCTATGGCCACCACCAGGCGGGAACTGCCGAAAAGCTTGGCCGCCCGGAGGATTAAAGAGGGCTCTTCCACCGCGGCGGTATTTACAGCCACCTTGCTGGCCCCTGCAGCCAACGCCTCCTCCATATCTTCCAGGCTCTTTATACCACCCCCTACAGTAAAAGGCAGGCGGATGCTCTGGGCCACCCGGGACACAAGGGGGATGAAGGTCTTCCTGCCCTCCACAGTGGCGGATATATCCAATAGCACCAGCTCGTCCGCTCCTTCCCCCTCATAAAAACAGGCCATCTCTATTGGATCGCCCATATCCTTAAGATCAGAAAAATGAGTCCCTTTCACCACCCTGCCCTGATCTATGTCTAAACAGGGTATTATGCGCTTCACTGTTATCCTCTCCCTTCTGCCACCTTCAAGGCCTCTTCTAGAGTGAAGTTTCCTTGATACAGGGCCTTACCCAGGATTACCCCTTCCACCCCCTCCCTCTCCAGCTCCCTCAGGCTCATGATGTCTTCCAGGGTAGAGATCCCTCCCGCAGCTATTATCTTCAATCCGCTCCTCCTGGCCATTTCCCTTATGGAGGGAATATCAGGCCCCCGGAGGGTGCCGTCCCGGGACACGTCGGTGAAGATTATCCTTTTTACCCCCAGTTCCTTCATCTGGGAAGCGAACTCATAGGCGTCTTTTTCCACCGTGGCTACCCAGCCCTCCACCGCCACCTTCCCTTCCCGGCTATCTATTCCCACCACTATACGCTCCCCATAGCGGGCCACCGCCTGGGCTACCAGGGGGGGATCAGTGATGGCCACGGTTCCCAGGACTACCCGGGCCGCCCCTAGGGACAGTAGCCTCTCTATCGATTCTAAGCTCCTTATCCCCCCGCCCACCTGCACCGGGACCTCGACCTTCTTGAGGATCTCTTCGATGACGTCCAGGTTTTGAAGCCGTCCGGTGAAGGCCCCATCCAGATCCACCACGTGCAGCCAGGGGGCGCCCCGGGAAGCCCATTCCAGGGCCACCGCCACCGGATCGGTGGAATATACCGTCTCCCCCTCAACGCGCCCTTGGAAGAGCCGCACACAGCGGCCCTCCCTTATGTCCACCGCTGGGATCACCAGCAAAGCAATCCACTCCCCCCATATATGTTTCTTCTCTAATCTAGGCTGCCTTTGGTGGAAGGCACCCCTTTTACTCTGGGATCCAAGCTCACCGCTTCCCGCAGAGCCCTCCCTAGAGCCTTAAAAAGGGCCTCCGCCAGATGGTGGCTGTTTTTCCCCGCCAGCTTCCTCACGTGGAGGGTAATACCCCCGGAGTTGGCCAAGGCCCGCAAAAACTCCTCCACCAGTTCGGACTCCAAACTGCCAATCCTTTCTGTAAAAAATTCCACCTGGTAGTCTAAAAAAGGCCGCCCGCTCAGATCCAGCACCACCTGGACTAGAGCTTCGTCCATGGGTATGAGGGCGCTGCCATAGCGGTTTATCCCGGTTTTATCCCCTAGGGCCTGCTGCAAGGCTTGGCCCAGGCAGAGCCCTATATCCTCTATGGTGTGATGATTATCCACCTCCAGGTCGCCTGCCACCCACAGCTCCAAGTCGAAAAGCCCGTGCCTTATTGTTTGATACAGAAAGTGATCAAAAATGGGGATACCGCTGCTGCCTTCCCACCGCCCCTCACCGTCCAAGGAGAGCTTTAGATTTATGCTGGTCTCCAGGGTCCTCCTCTCCACAGCGGCCAACCTGGCCATCTCTACTTTCCCCCTTTAAATCTGGCTTCTATAGCCCGGGCATGGGCCTCCAGCCCTTCGGCTCTGGCCAGCAGCGCTATCTTTTTCCCCACCTCCTGGAGGTACTGAGGGCTGGTATATATAAGACTCATCCTCTTGGTAAAGGTGGCCACGCTCATAGGGGAAGAGAAACGGGCTGTTCCCCCGGTGGGCAGCACATGGCTGGGCCCAGCCCAATAGTCCCCCACCGGTTCGCTGCTGTAGTGGCCTAAAAATACCGCCCCAGCATTTTCCACCCTGCCCAGCCACCTCCAGGGCTCGGCCAGGCAAAGCTCCAGGTGCTCAGGGGCCAGTTCATTGGCCAGATCCAGGGCTTCTTCCACATCCTTTACCACCACGGCAGCCCCATAATTCTCCAGAGATTTAAGGGCTATCTTCTTTCGAGGAAGGGTGTTGAGCTGCCTTTCCACCTCTTCCGCTGTCCTGAGGGCTAGGGATTCTTCTGGGGTTATGAGCACCGCCCCTGCCAGGGGGTCGTGTTCTGCCTGGGAGAGGAGGTCAGCCGCCACCCATCGGGGTTGAGCAGAAGCATCGGCCACCACCACAATTTCGCTGGGACCCGCCAGCATGTCTATATCCACCACCCCGAACACCTCTCTCTTGGCTATGGTCACGTATATGTTCCCTGGGCCAGCTATCTTTTCCACCGGTTTGACCTCTTGGGTGCCGTAGGCCAGAGCAGCTATGGCCTGGGCCCCTCCCATTTTGTATATCTCCTTTATCCCCAGTTCGGCTGCGGCCACCAGGAGCAGGGGGTTTAAGGTGCCGTCCTTGGCAGGCGGCGTGGCCAAGACCAATTCCCTCACCCCGGCCACCAGCGCTGGTACCCCGGTCATCAACACAGAAGAGGGGTAGGGAGCCGTCCCTCCCGGAGCATAGATCCCCACCCTTTTGAGGGGCAAATGGATCTGCCCCAACACATTCCCCTTTTTGTCCGTTTCCATCCAGGAGACCTGTTTTTCCTTTAAATGATATTGAAAAATATTCTCTTTAGCCTCCCGCAGGGCCTCCAGGAGGGCAGGAGAAACCGCCTCATAAGCCGAGGCTATTTCCCCTTTCTTCACCTTGAATCCGCATTCATCCAGGTCCACCCCGTCCAGTTCCAAGGTGAACCGTTTTACCGCTTCCTGCCCCTGTTCTTTGACCTGCTGAAGGATCTCCCGGACCCTTTCCTCCACCTCCCCCAACTCCAGAAGGCGGGAGGACCATTTTCTCTTCAATTCCCCCGGCTCAAGAACGGGCAACAAGGTCATCTCTCCTTTCCTCTGCCGCCTTTTTCAAGGCCTCTATAACTGGCTCCAGAAGGTTATAAGCCATCCTGTAGCTCACCCGGTTGGCGATAAGACGGGCGGTGGAGCTGAATATGGAAACCACCTCCACCAGGTTGTTCTCCTTCAGGGTGCGCCCCGTGGATACTATATCCACGATCACATCGGCCAAGCCGGCTTGAGGAGCCAGTTCTATGTTGCCGTAAAGTTTGATTATCTCCACCGGTTTCCCCTGGCGGTGAAAAAATTCCGCAGCGACCCGGGGATACTTGGTGGCCACCCGCAAACCTGCCACCAGCAGGTTTTCCACCTTGCCCCTTGCCTCTTCCCATCGCTGGCGGGGGACAGCCACCACCATCCGGCAGAAACCGAAACCCAAATCTAAAAGTTCAAAAACATCGGCCCTGGCTTCGGCCAGGACGTCCTTTCCCGCAATGCCCAGGTCTGCTGCCCCGTGTTCCACATAGGTGGGCACATCCACGGGCCGGCATATCAGGTAGGTGAAACCCTCCCGGGGAAAAGTAAAGATGAGCTGCCTGTCCTCAGTGGCCACCCCTTCCCAAGGCAGCCCTGCCCTTTTCAAAAGGGAAAGGGCCTCTTCCCCCAATTTGCCCTTAGGTATAGCCAAGGTCAACATCTTCTTCATTTTCACTCCACCCATAATAGGGATAATCCCCGTTTTCGGGCCTGCTCCTCCGCTAGAGCCCGATCCTCCCCCAAGAAAAGCACTGCTGGGACACCCGAGGCCCGGACTTCCCGGGCCCTGGCTGAAATCTCAGGAAAAGAAGGGCCCGCCACCAGAAAACCCTTTCTCTCCTCCCCCCTCTCCCCCAGGACCATAAGCAGCCTCTCCAGGCCCAAGGCAAAACCCACCGCTGGCAGGGGGTAGCCGAAACGTTCCAAAAGACCGTCATAACGGCCACCGCCACAGAGGGGGGCTCCCAGGCCCTCAGCATACCCCTCGAAGACGATTCCGGTATAGTAATCAAAATCCCGTAGAATACCCAGGTCGAAAAACACCCAATTGCCTAGACCGCAGGCAACCAGCTCTCTCCACACCTCTTCTAGACGGGCTAAAGCCGAGGCTGCTCCTTCGGGCAACCCCCCTTCCCGGGCCCAGGCCAGGACCTCCTTCTTCCCCCTGAGGGTGGCCAGGGCCTCCAGCTGCTTCCTCTTCTGTCCTTTGAGGCCATAATGCTCTATAAGGCTGTTTAATTTAACCAGATTTTTAGTCAGCAAGGCCCCCTTAATCTCCTCCACACCCTCTTCCGGCAGCTCCAGGGCCGCCAACACCCCTTTGGTGACCGCCACCTGGCCCAGCCCTAGGCGGAAGTCCCGCACCCCTGCCAGGAGCAAGACCTCTATGGCCAGGGCCAAAACCTCCACGTCAGCCGCCTTTCCCCCGTCCCCCAGCAGTTCTACCCCCAATTGCTGGAATTCCTGCCACCTCCCCTTCTGGGGCAGCTCGTAGCGGAAAACCCTGGCGCTGTAACAGAGCCTTAAAGGCAATGGGCGGTTTCTCAAAGAAGTGGCCACCAGCCGGGCGATGGGAGTGGTCATCTCCGGCCTCAGGGCCAAGATTTTTCCCCTCCGGTCGATAAATTTGTAGAGGGACTCCTGGTCCCTCAAGGCCCCCTGCTGAAAGGTCTCCAGAAATTCAAAGGTGGGGGTGATGACCTCTTCATAACCCCATTTTACAAAAAAATCCATTATTCTTCTCTCGATCTTCCTGAAGGCCCGGGCCTCCTCGGGCAGGAGATCCCTTACCCCTTCTGGGATGATCAATTTGGCCCTATATTCCAAATCTTTTCCACCAACCCTTTAACGCATTAACATGGTAACATTTTATCAAGGCAAAACCAGGAGGGCAAGCTCAATTTTTCTCTCCCCCCCTTGCCCTCTCCAGACGGTCCAAAACCAGCTTGTAGCCGTCCGCCCCGTAATAGAGGAATCGCTTCACCCGGCTTATGGTGGCGGTGCTGGCCCCGGTGGTGGCGGCGATGGCCGCATAGGTCATGCCTTCTCGGAGGCACCGGGCTACAGCCAGGCGCTGGGCCATGGCCCTGATCTCCGCCGTGGTACAGAGGTCTTCAAAAAAACGGTAGCATTCCTCCAGGTTCTCTAAAGTCAAAATAGCCCGGAAAAGCTCGTCCACCTGAGGATCCCTAAAGGTTTTGCCTGCCATTTATCTCCATCACCCTTCTCGTGACCCTTTAGCTTATTAATGTTTCGCCGCTCCCCATCCTTTACCCTCCCCTGGCGGGGAGTTTAATTTGCCGACAATCACGTGCCCACCAGGAGGTGGTACAGCCACCGGGTTAAAGGAGCGAAAATTCGGGTCAATATCTGGAAAGCATCGGGAAGCCTCAAATGGAACACCTGGGCCAGGCTCAGGCCCAGGGCGAGGGACCACACCCCTTCAGCTATTACCAACTCCTTCCATCTCCTCTTCTGCCAAAGTTCTGGAGCATCCAGGTAGGCTATGAAGAGGAAAGCCAAAATTACGAGAACCGCTCCCATGCCTATCTTTGACCACCCTTCTCTGGATCCCCTTTCCGCCCCTCTCGCCGGTTTCCCGAGGAGGTCTGGTGGTCATACCCACCCACTGGAGCTTTAAGTCTCCCTTTACCTCCACCTGGACCTGGGGGAAGATGGCTTCATTCCACTTGTCCTGAACTTTATTCCATAACCGGAAATTTTTTCTCCTCAAAGATTCTCCCAAACCAAAAATGTCGCTCTTGAATTCCTTCTGGGCTTTCTCTAGTACCCCCTTCACCTTCTCCTCCACCGCCTGATTTATGGCCTTTTCCAGGACCTCCATCTCCCCTTCCCTCTCCAGATCGGCGTAAGATTCCACCGTCGCCAACTCGCAATAGCCCCTCAAAGTCATCTGAAACTTTATCTCCTCCCCCTTCACCTGGAGCTTTATCTCCGAGGAGGCCCTCTGGAAAACCACCGAGAGGGTTTTGGAAGGCTGAGAGGGCAAAGGGGCGCTTATCACCCCTCGCTTCACCTCACCCCTTGCCCACAGAAGGCCGTTGGCCTCCTCCTCGTCCAGCTAGCCCACCAGCCGCCCTTTTCTGAAGACCCCTGCCCTTCTCACCGCTACCGCTTCCGGGGGAGAAGGGCCTTCTTCCCCTTCCCCCTTCCCCTCTTTGGCCTTCACCTCCTGGCTTTTCTCCTTAGGGGTAGGGACCCTGACCACCTGGGGCAGAACCGGGTTATCCCCAGGGCACTGCCACATGGCCATGAGATCCTTCAATTCTACCTTAAAACTGGTGCGGTTACGGAGGATGCCTCCCAAAATGCTGCCCGGATTCAGCTCGATCCCAGGAGGGGTCTCCAGCATCTTCCTGGCCTCGCCCCGGGCCATCAGCACAGGGGTGGTGGGGCGCATCTGCCTCCCCCGGGTGAAATAATCTAGGGATTCCAGTCCTCTGGAGGCCAACTCCTCCCCTATGATAATTGCCTGATTTTGGGCCCACAGGATGCGCCGGGGCACCAAGGCCTCCAGCCGCCTGGCGGCCTGGGCAAAGTCCGTATCCACGGCACAGACGATTTCCCCTGTCTTGGAGGGCTGGCCACCACTTCCTCCCCCCCCATGGAGGGGCTTCCCGCCACCGTCCTGGGGATGATGATGAACACGCTCAAGCACACCTTATCCTCAGGAGCTGCGTCCAGGGCCATGGCCATCACCAGGGCCAGGTTCTCTATTTCATAACGGCTCTAGCACCCAGCCAGGAAGAAGGCCATGGAGAGTACCAACAGGAGAAAGGCGGGCCACCTCCTCATATCCCTGTCCTCCTTTCCCCTTTCCAGCAGGCCACCAGGAGTAAAAACCAGGGCAACAGAAAATATACCACCAGGGCCCAGCCGGGGAAGACCAGGAAGTGCAGGTTTCTCAAGGTGATGATGTTTTTGAACCAGAGATTAGATATGGCTATGTTCAAAGCACCTAGGAAAGGCACCAGGGGCCGGTATTCCTTTAGCCCGGCCACGGTGGCCAGGCCTAAAGAGGTTACATAGAGAAAGAGGGCGATCTTCAGGCATACGCTGCCCACCCAGATGGCGATGAATAGGGATTCTATCCTCTCCAGGAATTCTCCCAGGGACACCACCCGGGCCAGGGCAAAGGTAGGAAAGGTCAGCCTCTGGGCTTCACAGGGGGCAAAGACCAAGATCACCCCTATGGTTATGAGCACCAAAAAAAATCCTATGCCCAGAAGGCCGCTTATGAGGCTGGCCCTGAGGCCAGGAGGGGGATTGACCAGGCCTCCAAAAGCCGCCAAAATCACCACCTCCCCCACAAAGAGAAAGGCAACTAAGGCCGAGGCCAATATCGGAACTCAACCCCTCTCCCCAAGGGGGAAAAGGTGTTCCAGGCGCATTTCCGGTAGGGCCAGG
>DRZV01000004.1 GCA_011375465.1 Neomoorella mulderi | reverse complement strand
GGCCAGGAATTCCCCTTTTGGCAGTACCGATAGCACTCACGTTGCTTTTCCTGTTTTTAGAGTGGCGCCTCTATAAAACCCTGGATACGGTGGCGGTTCCCCAGGCCCGGAGGGTGGTGGTGGAAGCCATACAACAGGCGGTGCTGGAGAACCTCAGGGGAGAGGTGAAGTATAGCAATTTAATCCAGCCTGGGACCACCGACGGCAAAGTGGTGTTCATGGCTGCCGATGCCCTAGAAATAAGCCGGATTCAAGCTCGGGCCCAGCTGGCTATTCAGGAGCGCCTGGCCCAGATGGAAACCCAGACCTACCATATGCCCCTGGGCCAGGTGTTGGGGGTGCGCTGGCTGGCAGCCTATGGCCCCAGGCTTCCCCTGCGCTTTATCCCCCTGGGGGTGGTAAAGGTGCACGTGGGGGATAATTTTGAGTCCTCGGGGATAAACCAGACCCGCCACCGCATTTACCTGGAGGTGGAAGGGGAGGTGCAGATCATGGCTTCCCTGAGCCAGGAAAAGGTGAAGGTGACCTCCACCTTGCCCCTCACCGAGGCCATCATCGTGGGCCCAGTGCCCCAAACCTATGTAAACTTCTCTTCCCAGCCCATGAAGGGCATATTGCATTCCCTGGAGTTTTGAGCAGAAGGATTTTTTCCAAGGGCCCCGAAATGTAAATATAAGGCGGCTGAGCCGCACTGGATATAGGCCATGGGGATCCCTCCATGGCCTTTTTTAAGGAGGGGAGAAGGGTGCAGGTCTATAGGGACGTGACGGAACTCATAGGTCAGACCCCCATCGTGAAATTGCAGAAAATAACTCCCGAAGGGGGAGCGGAGATCTATACCAAGCTGGAATTTCTAAATCCTGGAGGCAGTGTTAAGGACAGGATAGCTTTGAAAATGATAGAAGAGGCTGAGAGGCAGGGAAAGCTTAAACCGGGAGGCACCATAGTAGAACCCACCAGCGGCAACACCGGCATAGGACTGGCCATGGTGGGGGCAGTAAAGGGCTATAGGGTTATAGTGGTGATGCCTGAGTATGCCAGCTGGGAGAGAAGGCAAATTTTGGCTGCCTTTGGCGCCGAGGTGGTGCTGACCCCCGCAGAACAAGGTACTTCCGGGGCCGTGGCTTGGGCCCGAAAGCTGGTGGAGGAAAACCCCCACTATTTTCTGCCCAACCAATTTGAAAATCCCGTCAATCCCCAGGCCCATAGAGAGACCACTGCCCAGGAGATCCTGCAGCAGATGGGCAAGGACCTACACGGAGTGGTGGTGGGGGTAGGCACAGGGGGAACCATTACAGGTATAGCCGAGGGATTGAAGCCCCAGCTCCCAGAGGTGAAGATAATAGCGGTGGAACCCAAGAGCTCAGCCCTGCTGTCAGGGGGGCAGGCGGGCAGCCATAGAATACCGGGCATAGGACCTGATTTTATACCCCCCATTTTGAACCGGGATCTCATAGATGAAGTGATCCCTGTGAGGGACGAGGAGGCTTTTGCCATGACCAGGAGATTGGCCAGGGAAGAAGGCATCCTGGCGGGGATCTCCTCCGGTGCGGTGGTCTGGGCTGCCCTCCAGCTGGCCCAAAGATGGGGAAGGGGCAAGAAGATACTGGCCCTCCTGGCTGACAGCGGCGATCGCTATTTCAGCACCGGCGTTTTCAGCTAGGTTTGTTGCTTGAAAAGCCGATTCTGTGCTAATATTTTTAGAATGAGGGCAGAAGAGAGGGGGGAAGTTATGGCAGGACATTCCAAATGGGCCAATATAAAATATCGTAAGGCCAAGATGGACGAAAAGAGGGGCCGCCTCTTCACCAAAGCGGCCAGAGAAATCATTCTAGCTGCCCGCTCAGGAGGGGGAAATCCCGAGACCAATCCCCGCCTGCGGGCCGCCATAGCCCGGGCCAAAGAGATAAACATGCCCAGCGAGAACATCCAGCGGGCCATAATGCGGGGAACAGGGGAGCTGGAGGGGGCCACTTATGAAGAGCTGGTATATGAAGGCTATGGTCCCGGAGGAGTGGCTCTGCTTTTAAATATAGCCACCGACAACCGCAATCGCACCGCCTCGGAGATCCGCCATATATTTTCCAAGAGCGGGGGCAACCTGGGGGAAAGCGGCTGCGTTTCCTGGCTATTTCAGCCCAAAGGGGTCATCCGCGTAGAGGTCCCGGAAGGGGAAGAGCGGGAAGAGATAATGCTCAAGGCCATTGAGGCCGGGGCAGAAGACGTGGACGATACCGATGAGGAAATTTTGGTAATTAAGACGGCCCCGGAGGAGCTGGAGAAGGTCAAGAAGGCCCTGGAGGAAGCCGGGGTCACCGTAGGCCATGCAGAGGTGGAGATGGTCCCCCGGACCACGGTGACCATAGAGGATCCCGAAATCGCGGCCAAAGTGGTTAAGCTGGTGGAAAGGCTGGAAGAACATGATGACGTCCAGGCTGTCTACACCAATGCCCAGATACCCGATGAAGTCCTGGAGCAGGTGGGGGCTTAAAGCGGGGGCAATTATGTAATTATGTAATTAAGGTATAAATGAGGGGAACGCCGGCTAGACTTATAATGGATGGACATGGAAAGGGAGGTGCTCTGGTCCTAAAGGGCCAGGAACATTATGGAAAACAAGCGCCGGCGTTCTCTGTTTCTTGGAGCAGCCTGTCTGCTGATCCTTCTAGCGGGCTTGGGCCTTTTTCAAATGGCCAGGGGCAGGGGAACCCCCATCTCCCCTCCAGCAACGGCTGAAGACCCTGGCCGGAAACCCCCTCTGGTGCTCAGGCGCTACCTGGCCGATGGCCGCAGCGAGGAGGTGCCCTGGCCATCGGACCTTCCTTGGGAAAATTTAGATAAAGAAAAATTGGCCAGATATTTCTCCCCCACCGAGGGCTGGAGGATAGTGGAGGACGAGAAGAGGCGCTTGGTTTTAATCCAGGAGGTGCCTGGCCTTCCTCCCCAGGAGGCCACCAAAAGGCATCTTAAAATCAAAGACGGGTTTGTGGCCATCTACCAGGGGTCGGCAGGATCCCCAGGTCCCCTGCTGAGGGTAACCCCCATCCCGGCCAGCGCCCTTCCTTCTTCCTGGAGGGAAAAGATAGAGAAGGGGGAGGCGGAGTTCTCCTCAGAGGAGGAGCTTCTGGTGGCGCTGGATTCCCTAGATGAATTTTCCCCCCCGCTGAAGAAAAAGGGAATTGAACTCCATGTGGCGAATATCCCCTAAGGGGGAAATATGGTGCTGATTTTGGGCGTAGACCCAGGAGTGGCCAGGGTGGGATATGGGCTGTTAAAGGTGATGGGGCCCCAGCGGTACCTGCCGTTGGGTTGCGGTTGCATTTTCACTTCGCCGCGAAAAAGCATGGAAGCCCGCCTGGTTTCCATATATAGAGATCTCCTCACCCTCATTCATCAATATCAGCCCCAGGTCATGGCCCTGGAGAAGCTCTTTTTCAATAAAAACGCCCGTACAGCCTTTGAGGTGGGACAGGCCCGGGGAGTGGCCCTGCTGGCTGCTGCCCATGGAGGGCTGGAGGTGGCGGAATACGCCCCCTTGGAGGTGAAACAGGCGGTGGCTGGGCATGGCAGGGCCACTAAAGCGGAAATCCAGCGCATGGTCCAACTCCTCCTGGGCCTGGAGGAAAAACCCCATCCCGATGATGTGGCCGATGCCTTGGCTGTAGCCCTCTGCCACGCCTGCCGTCTTTACTTTCCCTTTAGGTAGGGGGGGTTCTGGTGATAGCCTATTTAAGGGGGAAACTCCGCTGGATAGGACCTCAGGGTGTGTGGCTGGAAACGGGTGGTATAGGCTGGTTCATCAGGACTCCAGAGGGCAGGGCATGGCCTCCCCTGGGCAGCCAGGTGACGGTCTATACCCATCTTTTGATCCGGGAGGATGCCCTGGATATCTACGGTTTTCTCAGCCAAGGGGAGGCCCGCTTCTTTTCCCTTTTGAGGCGGGTTTCGGGCATCGGGCCTCGGGGGGCCCTGCAAATCCTGGGGAAGGCCACCCCTGAAGAACTGGTGGCAGCCATTCTACATGAGGATCTGGATTTCCTCACCCGCCTGCCGGGTATAGGTGTCAAAAAGGCCCGCAGGATTCTCCTGGAACTCAAAGAAATTTTGTCTAAGGTGGCGGAAGATGAGGGGATGATCCCTACTGCAGAAGCTGAAGGGGTTGTAGGACAGGCTCAAGCAGCCCTTCTCTCCTTAGGCTATTCCCCTGGGGAGATAAAACCTATCCTCCTTCAAGCCCAGAGGGATTTGGGGGATACGGCCGGGGTGGCGGAATTGGTTCATCGGGCTCTGCAGATCATAGGTAGAGGGGGGCCAGGAGCTTGAAGAGGGAGAGGCTGCTTGCCGGAGAGCAGATAAACGGGGAGGGAGAACTGGAAACAAGCTTAAGGCCCCGGCATCTTAAAGAGTACATAGGGCAGGAACATATAAAAGAAACTATAAGCATCTTTATTCAGGCTGCCCGGGAGAGAGGGGAGGCCCTGGACCATGTCCTCCTCCATGGTCCCCCGGGGCTGGGCAAGACTACCCTGGCCGGCATAATAGCCAACGAACTGGGGGTGAATATGAAAGTCACTTCTGGACCGGCCTTGGAAAGGGCTGGAGACCTGGCTGCCATTTTGACCAACCTGGAACCCAGGGACGTGCTCTTCATAGACGAGATCCACCGCCTGCCCCGGGCGGTGGAGGAGATCCTCTATCCTGCCATGGAAGATTTCGCTCTGGATATAGTACTGGGCAAAGGGCCTGCTGCCCGCATTCTCCGGCTAAACTTGGTCCCCTTCACTTTGGTAGGCGCCACCACCCGGATAGGCCTTCTATCCTCTCCCCTCAGGGAGCGTTTTGGCATAAATGCCCGGCTTGATTTTTATAATGAAGAGGAATTGGAAAAGATCGTAATGCGTTCGGCAGCTATCCTGAAGGTGGATATAGAACCCGAAGGGGCCAGGGAGATCGCCTGCCGTTCCCGAGGGACCCCCAGGATAGCCAACCGGCTTCTTAAGAGGGTCAGGGATTATGCTGAAGTGAGGGCAGGGGGAGTTATCACCGGCGCTGTGGCCCGGGAGGCCCTGGAGCTGTTGCAGGTGGATCCTCTGGGGTTGGATCACTGCGATCGCCGTCTTTTGCGCACCTTAATCCATAAATTCCAGGGGGGGCCGGTGGGGCTGGAAACCCTGGCCACGGCCATAAGCGAAGATCCGGGGACCATAGAAGAGGTGTACGAACCTTTTTTGATCCAGAGGGGGTTGCTGCAGCGCACTCCCCGGGGAAGGGTGGCTACTCCCAAGGCTTACGAACATTTAGGGATAGATCCCGGGCTTTTTTAAAAGATCATGGGGGTGGAGCTGGTGGGTGGCAATGGCATGTTGGGCAAGATGCTCATAGGTATAGGTGCGCTCCTTGTAATTATGGGAGGACTATTGTATCTTTTGGAAAAAAATCTGCCCTTGGGCCGCCTGCCGGGGGACATCTATATACAAAAAGGGGCCTTTACTTTTTACTTCCCCCTGGTCACCTGCATCCTGTTGAGCCTGCTCTTGACTATCCTGCTCAACCTTATATTGAGACATTGAAAAACAGGAAGGAGATGGCCTTATGGAGGAAAGGGGAGGATGGCAGGAGGAGATGGGGCTCTTTAAGGCCCGATTGGGGGAATACGGCTTGAGCCCGGAGGCTATAGCCAAGAGCAGCCCGGAAACACCTAAAATTAGGGATCAGATGCTGGCCGCGGCCCGGGTAGCAGCCGCCCATCCCCTGATAAAGGACTATCTACGCCGGCGCAGGAGGCTGCCTTTAAGGGCCTTGGAAAAAGCCTGCGAGGCGAGCCGATCTCAACTTAAGCCCCACGAGAAATATGTTACAGCTATGGCCCTTCTCTTCTCCGGGCCTTTCCCTGCCTTGAGGAGCTTTATAGAAAAAGGCCTTTCGGCAGAACCAGGTCCCTCCCGGGGCCTGGTGGTGGAGAAAAAGGGAGAGGAGGCCCTGGTCCTGACCTGGGATGGCCTCTGGAAAAGGATAAAGGCTCCGGCTACCCCAGGGGTGGGTTCCCAGCTTTGGCTGCCCCCCGAATCTCCTACGCCCCGGTACCCTTACCGCCTTGTGGCTTCAGTGGTGGCCGTCCTTCTCCTGGGCCTGATCTTTTTCTCCCTGGAGAGATGGGCTGCGGCCCCTCCTCCTGAGCCCTATCCCTCTTACAGGGTTATGCTGAACTTCGGCCCCTGTATAGAATTGGTCCTTGATCAGGGGGAAAAGGTGCTGGAGGGCAAGGGGATAAATCCCCAAGGCCAGAAGCTGCTATCCTCTTTGATGCTGAGGGGAGAAGAGGCCTGCCCATCCCTGGAGATTATCTTGAGGGAGGCCCTGCGTCAGGGATATGTCCTGCCGGGAGAAAAGGCCAGCTTGGATATAAAGGTATTCCCCCTTGTAAAAGAAGCGAGGGAGCCTGCTGAGCAGCTGGCCTATAGTTTGGGGGACACTGCCACCCAGATATTTCAGAGGGCCAGGATCTGCAGCGCGGTGAAAGCGGAGGGGGAGAAATTTCATGAAGAGGATTAGCCCTTTTTTAACCGCAGGTGTGTTTCTGTTCTTTTTATGGATTTTTTGTGCCCGGGCCTCGGCTCAGGCCCCCCCTTCCATAAGGATCCTTTTGGGACAGGAGACCCCTCAGGCCGAATTCCAGGTCCTCCGGGGGGATTATTGCCTGGTGGATCTGGAGAGCGGAAGGGAAATGGGCAAGGTGGCGCCGGGGGAGGCATGTAGGGCAGAGGTGAAGGGGGGGATCCTGTCCCTTTATAGAAACAGCCTTGAGACCCCTTTGAGGTGCGGCCTTAAATTAAAAGCCCTGGGAGATCCAGGAGAGTCCCTCTTCGCCTATAGGGGTTGCCGCTACCGAGGGGAATTGACCCTCCTGGTGGGGGAAAAGGGCTTGCTGGCCATAAACACCCTGGATATGGAGAGATATCTCTACGGGGTAGTGGGCAAGGAGATGCCCGCCAGCGCCCCTGTGGAGGCCCTCAAGGCCCAGGCCATAATTTCCCGCTCTTACGCCTATAGCCATTTAAGGCCGGCGGCGCTCTATGACTTGAAGGATAGCGAGGCCAGCCAAGTGTATAAAGGCTATGAAGCCGAATTGAGCTATGGACCCTATTCTTCCCGGGTCAAGGAGGCGGTGGATTCCACCAGGGGGCAGGTGCTCCTATATGAGGGCAAGGTGGTGGAAGCCTGTTTCCACGCCAATGCCGGGGGCCATACAGAGGACTGTGAAAATGTATGGTCTGGCAGTCGCCCCTATCTCAAAGGGGTGCCTTCTCCTGAGGACGACTGGGCCGTGAGGTACCCGAATCAGACCCCTGGCGGCTGGCCTGCCAGCAGCTACACCTGGAGCCTTTGCCTCAGCCGCCAGGAGGTAGAGGATAGGGTCAGAAGCTGGCTGTCCCGCCAGGGCCGCAGCCTGGAAGGGCAGGTGGTGGACCTTCTCTTCAACCGCCAGGGGGAAGGCGGCGGGGAAACGGTGTCGGGAAGGGTAACCCGTGTGGACATAAAGACAACCCAGGGGACCATAACGGTGTGTAAGGACGCCATAAGGGGGGTGGTGGGGCTGAAGAGCACCCTTTTCCAGGGAGAGATGGACTCCACCGTATACATCTTGACAGGAGGCGGAAGGATTTACAGTAAAAGCTATGGAGGCGATCTGGCAGTGCTGGGAGCCCAGGGATGTAGCCCTTCCCCCAACGGTCCGGCGGAAGAATACTTCCTCAAAGGAAAGTATGGGGAGAAAAAGGTCCCCAAGATATTCACCCGGATAACCTTCCAGGGCAAGGGGCACGGCCACGGTGTGGGGCTTTCCCAGTGGGGGGCCATGGGTATGGCCATAAAGGGCTATAACTGCCGCCAGATCTTAGAACACTACTACAACCAAGGCAAATTCGATCAGCGTTTGCAGGTTGCGGCGCTCTATTAGGAGGGGGAGTTTGCGGCTGGAGGATTTCGATTTCCACCTTCCACCGGATCTCATAGCCCAGACCCCGGTGGAGCCGCGGGACGCTTCGCGGCTCCTCGTGCTTCATCGGGAGGAGGACAGGATAGAGCACAGACATTTCTACGATCTCCCCTCCTACCTCCGGGCGGGAGACGTGCTGGTCATCAATGAAAGCCGGGTGATACCTGCCCGCCTCTGGGGCAAGAGGGTTCCCACCGGAGCCAAGATAGAAGTGCTCCTCCTGGAGGAGAGGGAAAAGGACGTGTGGGAGGTCCTGGTTCGGCCTGGACGCAAAGCGCCGGTGGGAACAGAGCTGGTTTTCGGCCAGGGGGAGCTCAGAGCCCAGGTGATTGAAGCTACCCTTTCAGGAGGGAGGATTTTAAGATTCTGGGGTCAAGGCCGGAGCGTGAGGGATCTTTTATATAGCCTGGGGGAAACGCCTTTACCCCCTTATATAAAGGCCAAAATCCCGGATCCAGAGCGGTACCAGACGGTTTATGCCCGGGTAGAAGGGTCAGCAGCAGCGCCCACCGCCGGGCTTCACTTTACCCCCCGCTTGCTGGACAGATTGCGGGCCCAAGGGGTACAAATCGTTCCTCTCCTACTGCACGTGGGATTGGGTACCTTCCGGCCAGTTAAGACCGAGGATATAACCCAGCACAAGATGCATTCGGAATACTTCGAAGTGCCTGTCCGGACCGCTGAAATCGTCAACGAGGCCCGGGCCCGGGGAGGCAGGGTGGTGGCGGTGGGCACCACCGTGGTGAGGGCTCTGGAAACAGCCGCCACTCCCCAGGGCTTGGTCCAGCCGGGCAAGGGTCGGACCGATCTTTTCATTTATCCTGGCTACAGGTTCAAGGTGATAGATATTCTCATCACCAATTTTCATTTTCCTCGCAGCACCCTCCTCATGCTGGTGTGCGCCTTTGCGGGCAGGGAGAGGGTGATGCGGGCTTATCAGGTGGCCGTGCAGGAGGGCTACAGGTTTTTCAGCTTCGGCGACGCCATGTTGATACTGTGAGCAGGAGGTGCGCAACAGCTTCAAAAAATGAAATCTTAATTGACTGTATCTGTGCATTTTGCTGTACTGAAAACATGAAACTTTTACCAATCAGAGAAACGGCAAAGAGGTTGGGCGTGCACCCGAACAGGCTCCGGGCGTGGGAAAAACAGGGGCTGATCAGGCCCGTGCGTCTCCCCAGCGGTCAAGGGATGACCCGGAAGAGGAGATCAACCGCTCGACTTTGGACGGGAGGGGTGAAGGCGGAACCAGGCGCGGTCGTCCTCTACGCCCGGGTGTCTACAAAAAAGCAGGCCGACGCCGGAAACCTGCAGCGGCAGCTGGAGAGGCTGCGGGTCTACGCGCGGGAGAAGGGCTGCCGTGTAGTGGCGGAGTACACAGATGTGGCCTCGGGGCTGAACCAGAAGCGCCGGGGTTTGGAACGGATGCTGAAGGGCGCCGAACGGGGAGAGTTTAAAAAACTCGTCATCGAGTATCCCGAGAGGCTGGCGAGGTTCGGGCATGCCTACCTGGAGCGCCACCTGAAAGCACTGCGGCGAAAAGATAGAGGTCACTTCCCAGAAAGAACCTGAAGACGCCCATACGGAACTGGTGCAGGACCTGCTGGCCCTCGTCACCTCCTTCCTCTGCCCGGACCTGCGGGAAGAGGGGCAGCAGGAAGATCCGGCAGGGCTTTCAGGAGCTGATAAGGGATGCCGAAAAAGCGTAAAGAAAAGGACGGGCTCGACTTCACGGTATGCGGGGAGTTCTTCCCGGAACTCTTCCTCGCCTTTCGTTTTTTAAAGTGGAGCCGGGGGGAGGAAGACCCCCTCTCCACTGAGATGCAGCTTTTCTGCGCCTGCCAGCACTGGTCCTTCAACCGGCTTTTAGAAGGCGTACCCTGCAGCGAGATCAAGAAGCGGGGCCAGGAGCTTTTCGGGCTCAACTCCCGCTATGCGGACGACGCCAGGCTCAAAGCCCAGAGCATCATCGACTCGCAAAGGGGACTTCTGGAGCTGGAGATAGAGGAGACCGAAAAGAAGCTCAAAAGGGCCAGGAAGAAGCTGGGCTTTCCCGCAAGGAAGCTGAAGCGGGCGGTCGATAAGGGGCTTCCGGAGGATGAGGTAAGGAAGCTTAAGCTCACGGTCAGGGGGCGGGAGAACCGCCTCTCTTCCCTGGAAAAGAAGCTTAAGGAGCTGAAAGCCCATCAGGAAAACGGTACCATCCTCAAGGTGGTCTTCGGCGGGAGGAAGCTCTGGCAGAGGGTCTGCAGGGGCAAAACTTCCAGAGAAGAGTGGCGGGCTGCCCGCAGAAACCGGCTCTATGCCCGAGGAGACGAGACCAAGGGCGGCAACCCCAACATGAAGGTCTCTTTTAACGGGCAGGAATTCCGCTTATCAATCACCATCTCCCACCTCTCGGAGCAGATAGGGGAGGACAGACTCGGCCGTCCGAAGATGAGCCGCGCTCCCAAAGTAGAGGGCAGGCTCTGGTTGCCGGAGAAGCACAAGGCTAAAGTCCTGGAGCTTTTAGCTGCCAGACAGCCCTACACCGTGGAGCTCATCCGGACCAAAGAAGGGCGCTATTCGGTGCACATGACCTTTGAGCTGAAAGAGGAATCAGACCCCGACTTTTC
>DRZV01000119.1 GCA_011375465.1 Neomoorella mulderi | reverse complement strand
TCTCTATCTTATAAAGACCAATCAAGAGAAGTTCTTTATAGATAAACTGGCAGAAGGAATTTTTGCAGGGGCTCAGGCGGTTTTCCCTCGCTCAGTAGTAGTTCGTTTCAGTGATTTCCGTACTAATGAGTTTAGAGGATTAAAAGGGGGAGAAGAAGTAGAGCCCATAGAAAATAACCCCATGATTAGGATGGCGGGGAGTGGCCCGATACATCTCCCCTCAATACCAGGAAGGTTTTCGCTTAGAATGCAGAGCCATAAAAAAAGTAAGGGAAAATTTCCAGTTGACTAATGTATGGGTAATGCTTCCCTTTGTGCGCACTACCTGGGAAGTGGAAAAGGTTTTAGAGATAATGGCTGAAGAGGGGTTGGTTTCGGGTAAAGATTTCAAGATATGGATTATGGCGGAAGTTCCTTCGGTGATCTTCCTGGCCGAAGAGTTTTGTAAATACGTAGACGGATTCAGCATCGGTTCCAATGATTTAACTCAACTTATCCTAGGGGCAGATAGGGATTCCGGGATTCTAGAGGCAATGGGATATTTCGATGAAAGGGATCCTGCTGTAACCAGGGCTATAGCTCATCTCAATAGAAGTGGCTCATCAGCATGGGAAAACAGTTTCTATTTGTGGACAGGCACCCTCTGTATACCCAGAATTTACGGAATTTTTGGTGCGGTGCGGCATCGACAGCATCAGCGTTAACCCCGACATGGTAGTGCGCACTCGGAGAATCGTGGCCAGCATAGAACAGAAAATCCTTTTAGAGGGCATCCGCGATTTAAAATCGCCTCGATAAAAGGCATTCTCTCCTAGCCAGCTCCTCAGTCCTCCCTGGGGGGAGAGGGACAATATTTACCTGCCTTTATCCCAACCGCCAGGAGCGAGGATAGAAATTTTTCAGCCTGCCCTTTCGGCCATAGGCCCATCCCAGCGGGAATTCCTCTACCGCCACCAGGATCCACCCCTCTAAAGGCAGGCAGAGTTCTTCTCCCCTGAGGTAGGCTTTGAGCTGGGGGTCCTCAGAAGAAAAAGAGATTACCCTGCGGAAGTTCTGAGCCTCCATCCCCAGGGCCAGGGCGTGGTCTGGGATGAATTGGCCTTCCTTCAGGCTGCCCAGCCACCATCCCGGACGGAGCACTTTGAGGCCGGAGAGCATCTCCACAGGCAGGGGCAGCCTGTAGATGCCCCCTTTCCATAGGACCAACCCTTCTTGGGCCGGGGCTTTCAAAAAGTGCTGACGGCAGAAATCCAGATAGGCCCTTTCTGCTTCTGGAGGAAGAGAGCTCTGGGGCCGTGGCCGTTCCGGGGGCCGGTGGCCTTCTTTTTTGATCAGGGCGTAGAAATGGCCTCTGCCCGGGCCTTTATGGGGCCAGAGCCGGAGGGTCCGGCGGAGTTCCGGGGTAAATCGGGAAACCCATTCTGGCCGTCCCCTTTCCGTCCGGGGCCAGGAATTGATCTCCACAAGATGGAACTGGGGGTGGCTTTTTAAAAAAGCCTCTATTACTTCTTCATTCTCTTCCGGGGAGAAGGTGCAGGTGGAATAAAGGAGAAGGCCCCCAGGCCTGAGGAGTTCGGCGGCCTCCTTTAAGATTTCCTTCTGTAGCCGGGCCATTTTTTTTATATAGCTTAGCGACCATCGGCGCCGGGCTTCAGGATCCAGGGCCAGAGTGGCTTCCCCTGAGCAGGGGGCATCCACCAGAACCCGGTCAAAGAGGCCAGCAAACTTTTGATTTAGGCGGGAGGGGTTTTCCTGCAAAACCACCGAGCAGATGATCCCCAACCGCTCCAAGTTGCGGGCCAGCACAGTGACCCGGCGGGGGTGAGGATCGTTGGCCACCAGCACTCCCTGGTTTTTCATGCGGGCCGCCAGGTGGGTGGCCTTTCCTCCCGGGGCGGCGCACAGATCCAGCACCCATTCCCCTGGTTGAGGGTTCAGGATCACCCCGGCCAGCATGGCTGAGGGATCCTGGAGGTAATAGAGTCCGGCGAAGTGATAGGGGTGAAGGGCAGGACGGGCGCTTCTATCTTTTACTATAAACCCTTCGGGGCACCAGGGGACAGGTTCCAGAGGAAAAGGGGACCTGGCCCTGAATCCTTCGGGAGAGATCTTCAGGGTGTTCACCCGGAGCCCTGCTGCTTCCTCCCCGGCTAGGGCCCTCAGGAAATCCTCTGCCTCTCCTGGTAAAAGGGTTTTTATCCGGCTCTGGAATCCTTCCGGGAGATTTATCATAGCTAAATTGTATCACGAAAAGCTTCTGAAGCAATTTTAACCCGGGATAATCTCCGGTTACCCCGATGGCACCTTCAAGCCCGAACAGCCCGTGACCCGGGCCGAGGCCGCCTCCATGATACTGAGGCTGCTGGAGAAGCTGGGAGAGATATAGTTTAAAGGAGGCGGGGGGATCCTCCGCCTCCTTTCATTGTTTCCGGCTAACCCAGGTCAATTTCTAAAAAATACCAGCTCCCTCCCTCTTTGCCTCCTGATATTTCTCCCAGAGAAGCCGGGTTAAAGGCCCAGGGGTTACCCGGCCTATGGGCCTTTTATCCACCTCCACCAGGGGCCAGATCTCCATAAGGCTGCTGGTGAGGAAGGCCTCCTCCGCCGTCCAGAGGAATCCTTTTTCCAAAGGGGCTTCCACCACTTCCAGGCCCAGCCGGAGCGCCAGGCGGATAACCCTTCTCCGCATCAGCCCCGGCAGCAGCCCTTCGTCTTCTTGGGGGGTGTAGAGGACGTCTTTTTTCACCATGAAGATATTGCTGCGGGTACCCTCTGCCCAGCGTCCTGCCAAGTTGAGGAAAAGCCCCTCCCCTGCCCTTTCTTCTTTTACTTTCTGCAAAGCCCAGTAGTTTTCCAGGTAATTCATGGTCTTTAATTTGACCAAAGGAGAACGTTGGTTACGGGGCCAGGGGAGGATCAGGGCCCGGCATCCCTTGTGGTAGTCCTCCTCCCTATAGGGAAGCCCTTCTTCCGCGGTTATAAGCAGATGAAAGCCCTCTTTTCCCTGAAAATAATTGAGGCGTACCCTTCCCTCCTTTACCCTATTGGCCTCTATAACCAAGGCTACGGCTTCGGCCAGGGAAGTGGAAGGAGGAGGCCAATTCAGGGTTTGGCAGCTCAGGGCAAGGCGATCCTGGTGTTCCTCCAGGAAGAGTGGTTGGCCCCTTTCCACCCTTATGGTCTCAAAAAGGCCAGCTCCGTAAAGGAACCCCGGACAGCTGAACCAGGCATCTTTCTCTGGGGCCTTTTTTACACAGCCGTCCAAGTAGACATGATGCCCGTCCATTTAAAACCTCCTACCCCCATAAGGCCAGGAGCAATCCTCGGGCCTTATCCCAGGTTTCCTGATATTCCTTCCGGGGCACCGAGTCAGCCGTTACCGCCCCTCCGACCTGGAAGTAGGCCCTTCTATCGGCCAGCAGGAAGGTCCGGATGACGATGTTCCAATCACCTTCACCGTCAAAACCCAGATAACCTATGGAACCGGTATAAACGCTGCGCCTTACCGGTTCCAGCTCCTCTATGATCTCCATGGACCTGACTTTAGGGGCCCCGGTGATGGAACCGCCAGGGAAGGTGGCCAGCCACAGGTCCACCATATCCTTATCGGACCTCAGGGTACCGGTTACTGTACCCACCAGATGGAAGACCGTGGCGTATTCCTCCAGGGTGAAGAGTTGGGGTACCCTTACGCTTCCCGTCTGACAGACCTTCCCCAGATCGTTTCTTTCCAGATCTACTACCATCACCAGCTCTGCCCTATCCTTTTCGCTGTGATACAGCTCCTCCCGCAAAGCCTTATCCTCCTCAGGGGTTCTACCTCGGGGCCGGGTGCCCTTTATGGGGCGGGTTTCCACCTCCCCCTGGGATATCTTCAGAAAGCGTTCTGGGGAAGAGCTCACCACAGTTCCTTCCTCCAGGGGGAGATAGGCGGCGAAAGGGGCGGGGTTTACCCGGCGCAGCCGGAGATATAACTCCCAGGGATGGAGGTGGAGGGGGGCCTCCAGGCGCTGGGATAGGTTTACCTCAAAGATATCCCCGGCAGCTATGTAGGCTTGGGCCTTCTCCACTGCCCGGCAATAGCTCTCCAAGGTAAAATGGGAGCTCACCTGGGGTTTGACCCCCACATTTTTTTTGCCCTCTCTCAAAGGGCAGACATTTTTTAGCCGGGATTTTACTTCTGCCATTCTCTCCAGGGCTTCTTTTTCTCTGAAACAGCCCGAAGGATGCCAGCCGCAGCTGCTTATAAAAACCCGGCCCTCTTGGTGGTCCACTGCCAGGACGGTATCATAAAAGGCCAAATACGACTCTGGAAAGGGGAGATCGTCCAAGGCCCAGGAGGGCAGTTTTTCTATATAACGCCCCATATCGTAGCCAAGATACCCCACCGCTCCCCCTATAAAAGGTATGGGTTGGGGTTTGTAGGGCAAGCTGTAGCTTTTTATCACCCGGCGGATGATCTCCCAGGGGCTGCCCTTCACCCTTTGCTTATGGGTAGGGGTAAGGATATGGGCTTCTCGCCCTTTTGTCTTTATCACCAGAAAGGGGTTGGCCCCTAGGAAAGAGTATCTTCCCCACCGGGGATGGAAGTAGGCGCTTTCCAAAAGAAAACTGTACTTTTCTCCCCCTGTAAGAGCCCAGTAGAGGCAAGCCGGATCAGGAGGGGCCTTTATCTCTTCTATCAGGGGTAGCTGGGGGTTCATTTTCTGACCTCCTTTGCAATCCAGGTTATAAAACAAAAAACCAGCTCCCTACAGCTGGTGCTCACCCCAATTCTCCGAGTCGTCTCCCCTGACCTTCCTCTTCTCTTCTCCTCTAGGCTCAGCTTATTCAATTGTCCCTTTTATTTTATCCCGGGGTAGACTTTTAAGCAAGGGGGTATTTCAAAAAAGGTGCCTGAACCTTTCTTGCCACCATCTCTGATAGTCTCCCTTTGCTTCCAGCGCCCCTCGCCAGAGGGGGGAAGAGGGGCAGGGGGTTTTTCCGTAGATAAGATATTCATAGGCTTCTTTTATCAGGAGGAATTCCTCGGAAGTATTCTTCTGGTTGACGTCCGGGTGAAGGCGTCTGCACAGGTACCGAAAAGCCTGCCGGATCTCCTGGGGGGTAGCCTTCGGGCTTACCCCCAGGATTTCCCTGGCTCTGGCTTCTAAGGTCTTCTGCACGCCAATATCGCTGAGGCCCACGATTTTTGGCCCCTTTCGAATAGGACAGAGGAAATTTATTTTATACAGCGAAAATAACAGGGTTACAATAAAATGTCAAGCCCTTTCAAAGGAGAAGAGGGGGGGCGTCTTTGAAGGAAGATATTGAAGAAGTGCTCCTGCCTGCTGAAAAGATCAGGGATAAGGTCAGGGAGCTGGGACAAGTTATAAGCCGGGATTATGCAGGCAAGGATCTCCTAGCAGTGGGCATCCTTAAGGGGGCCTTCATATTCCTGGCGGATCTGGTAAGGGAGATAACCATCCCCCTGGAGATCGATTTTATAGCTGTCTCCAGTTATGGTACCGCCACCGAGACTTCGGGGGTGGTGCGTATCCTCAAGGATCTGGATTCTCCCATTGAAGGCCGCCATGTACTGTTGGTGGAGGATATAGTGGATACCGGCTTGACCTTAAAATATCTGCTGGAGGCCCTGAAGGCCCGCAATCCTCTAAGCCTCCGCACCTGCGCGTTGGTGGACAAACCTTCCCGTAGGGTGACGGAAGTCCAGCTGGACTATGTGGGGTTTTCTATACCGGATTACTTCGTGGTGGGGTATGGTCTGGATTTTGCCCAAAAATACAGGCACCTTCCAGATATATGCGTGTTGAAGCCGGAAGTTTACCAGGGAACGGGGGATAAAAATGAAAGGGGATAGGGTTTTTCGGCTGGGATCGGTAAAGGAGTTTATAGAGGACCAAGTCAGGAGCATAAAAGAAGAAGTGGGGGAAGGAAAAGCCCTGTGCGCCTTGAGCGGGGGGTTAGATTCTTCAGTGGCTGCGGTTTTGGCCCATCGGGCTCTGGGGGAGCGCCTGATCTGTATTTTTGTGGATCACGGGCTTTTAAGGGAGGGGGAACCCCAGCAGGTTCAGGAAGTGTTCTCCCGCAATTTTAAGATGAATCTGGTCTTTGTGGATGCCCGGGAGAGGTTTTTGAGAAAGCTGGCTGGTGTGGTGGATCTCGAGGAGAAGAGGAGAATAGTGGGGCACGAGTTTATCCGGGTATTCGAAGAGGAGGCCCGGAAGCTGGGAGAGATAAATTATCTGATCCAGGGCACTGTATACTCGGACGTGGTGGAGAGCGGGGTGGAGGACGGCTCCAAGGTAAAGAGCCACCACAATGTGGCCGCCCTACCCCCAGATATGGAGTTGCGGCTTATAGAGCCCCTGCGCCCTCTATATAAAGACGAAGTGCGGGTGGTGGCGGAAGAGCTGGGGCTGCCGGAGGAGATCGTGTGGAGGCAGCCTTTCCCCGGTCCGGGGTTGGCCATAAGGATTCTAGGGGAGGTTACTGAGGAGAAGCTGTCCCTCTTGAGGAGGGCCGATGCCATAGTGGTTCAGGAGATCCGCCGGGCTGGTTTACATAAAGATCTATGGCAATATTTCGCCGTGTTGCTGGATTTAAAGAGCGTGGGCGTGAGGGAGGGATCTCGGGTTTACGGTTATACGGTGGCGGTCAGGGCCGTGGTGAGCCAGGACGCCCTGACCGCCCTCTGGGCTCGCCTTCCCTATGAGGTTATGGACCGGATATCCCAGCGCATAGTGAAGGAGGTGCCCTCTGTAAACCGGGTGGTATACGACATCACTTCCAAGCCTCCAGCCACCATAGAGTGGGAATGAAAAGGGCAGCCCGAGGGCTGCCCTCCCTTTCTTAAAATATCCTCCTGGCCCCTAAGTATCTAGAGGCATAGTAACTGCTGTCCAGGCTGTCCAAACTTATCCCCCTTCTGCTGCTGGCATGGATGAATCGCCCCTCGCCCACGTATATGCCCACGTGGCTGGGGCCCTGGGTGTAGGTTTCAAAGAATACCAGATCTCCCGGCAAGAGATCTGATCTGGACACCGGGGTCCCCAGATAAAATTGGTCAGCGGCGGAATGGGGCAGGCGGACACCCAGTTGTCTGTAGATATAGAGGGTGAAGCCGGAGCAATCAAACCCGCTGGGGCTCGTCCCACCCCATTGATAGGGGACGCCTATGTACTGGTAAGCCAGGGCAGCAGCCCTTCTCCCGAGGGTGGAGGTTGTCTCCCCGCTGCGGGAGGCTAAGGAAGAGGGCTTCTGAGTATGGGTGGTTCCGCCGGGAGAGGTGTTTTCAGGGATCTCCAATACCTGACCGATTAAAATCAAGCTGGAACTCAGGTTGTTGGCCCGCTGGATGGCTTCCACCGTGGTGCCGAAACGCCGGGAAAGCCCCCACAAGGTGT
Source organism: Neomoorella mulderi (assembly GCA_011375465.1). Lineage (GTDB taxonomy): Bacteria > Bacillota > DSM-521 > Neomoorellales > Neomoorellaceae > SpSt-1133. The sequence goes on along the minus strand of DRZV01000119.1, from coordinate 3,628 downwards.
CCCCTGCCTTTACCGTGTAGGGAAAGGCCTGTGCAGGAGAGGGAGCGGATAAACTCAGCAGGGTGCATAGGACAACACTGCCCAGGAACTTAAAGGTGGGGTTAGAAATAATCCTACCCCCTTTCTCGCCTACGGGGTTAGTTGACGGGTTGGGACCGAGGACCGCCCCGGGCCGGATGGCCCTTCACCCCAGAGGTGGAGTCCCCCGCTTCCCTGGTGAAGGGAATTCGGCGTATTTTGGTAGATTTTAAACACGTCCCCATTGTAACGTCGAAAAAAGGGGAAGTAAAGTCCCGTTGAGCCCCGTTATAGCCATCATATCCTTGGGAAACCGGAAAAGACTGAAAGTCCCTCTCTTTGCCTTTGAATTCCTTCCATAAGGTTCCTTTTATAACAGCCCATTGCCCCTCAGAGGTCCCTATGTTAAAATAGGGGCAAATGAACAAGTTTGGTGGTACAGGTGTACAAGGATTTTACCCGGGAACTGGTCATAGATTTTGACCCCCGCCACCGCCGTTCCCGATCCGGTATTTTTTTTGTGGTTTCTGGCCCCTCGGGGGTAGGAAAGAACACTCTCTTAAGTTATGTTTTGCCAAAAATAGAAGGCATATATTATCTTCCTTCCCTCACCACCAGGCCCATGCGTCCAGGGGAGAGGCAGGGCTTCCCCTATTACTTTGTCAGCAAGGAAACTTTTGAGGAGCTCATAAGAAAAGGCGCTTTTCTGGAGTGGAAAAGGATCCACACAGGGGACTACTACGGTACCCATTTGCAGACTATTTTGTATGCCCTGGAAAACGGTTTTGACATCATCACCGATATGGACGTGCTGGGGTGTCAGGAGGTCAGGAGGCGTTTTCCCCATAGGGTCATCACCATCTTTTTAGTGCCTCCCGACCGGGAGGAATTGGCCAGGAGATTGAGTCAGAGGGAAAAGGACGGGGAATTGATAGAAAAGCGTCTGGCCCGATGGGACATGGAAAGAAAATACATAGACAGTTACCACCACGTCATAGTGAACGATCAGCTGGAAAGGGCGGGACAAGAGCTGCTGGCGATATTGGGCAGCTATACCCAGCCTGAAGGAGAAGAGGGTTGAACCTTGCCGGTCAGGGAAACTGAACTTCCGGGTATAGGCAAGAAGTTCGAGATAGATACCAGGAATGGAGAAAAGCTGGTTATAATTGTCCACGACGACGGCCGGAGGGAGATCTATTTTTTTGCAAACCCCCAGGATGAGGACAGCATAGCCTCGGTTATCCTGGACGATCTGGAAGCCAGGTGCGTTGCCGGTATTTTAGGGGGCATGGTCTATGTACCCAAAACCCTGGAGCCTGTGGAAGTGGCCTTGGAGGATATGGTGTTCGAGTGGTTTAAGGTGGAAAGGAGGGCCTTCGCCATAGGCAAATCCGTGGGGGAGCTGGATGTTCGCACAAAAACGGGCGCTATAATCATAGCCATGCTGAAAAAGGATAAAAGGATATTGAACCCCGGTCCCCAGGAAGTGATAGAAGAGGGCATGACCCTGGTGGTACTGGGTGACAGGAAACAGATAAGGTCTTTTAAGGAGCTGGTCTTAAAAGGGAGTTCTGGGGATCCATGTCCCCCATCTTTTCAGAGCTGGGTTTGACCTTGGCCCTGGTGGCTGCCGTAGCTTATGGGGCCTTCAAGCTCCATATACCTTCTATACCCTTCTTGATATGCTTGGGATTGATCCTGTCCCCTAAGGCCCCTCTTCTGCTCCCTGTGGACTATCGCCTCCACGGAAGCTTTCCCGCCTTTATCCTGCTGGGCCAGTTTGGCCTTCTGTGCCTCCTTTTCACCCTGGGGTTGGAGTTTTCCTTAGGCCACCTGCTGAGGGCGGGCCGCAGGATTTTGGTGAGCGGTCTGGCCTATACCGCTGTCCACTGGTCCTATGGGATTTTGGCGGCTTGGGTTTGGGGATGGCGGGGGTTGGCGGTCATCGTAAACGGAGCCATAGTGGCCATCTCCTCCAGCGCCATTATAGCCAAAGTGCTGGTGGATCTGAGAAGAGAACCGCCAGGCCTGAAACGGAGATGATTTTGGGCATTACCCTCTTCCAGGATGTGTTCGCGGCCCTGTATCTGGCCTGGCTGGCCGGCTTCATGTGGTCCGGGCAGATTTCCCCGGCTTCCAGGCTGATCCTCTCCCTGGTTTTTCTCTTTACGGGCATCTTGTTAATCTGGGGAGGAAAGCTCCTGGCTCCCCGTCTAGGGGATTTTCTGGATAAGTTGGGGGAAGAAGTATTTGTGCTGGTGATCTTTGCCCTCCTCTTCTTGATAGCTGGGCTCATGGGCTTTTTCCACAGCGAAGCCCTGGGGACCCTCCTGTTGGGGATGTTCCTGGGAGAGACAGAGGAGAGGGAGCGGCTGGAGCGGGTCATGGTGCCCTTTCGGGATTTTCTAGGGACCCTGTTTTTTTTCAGCTTCGGCCTGGAGGTAGATCCCCACAACCTGGTGTTGGTCTGGCCCCTATCTTCCATGGCAGCCGGCTTCACCCTGCTTTTGAGCAGTGCCTCGGGCTTTTTCTTGGCCCGGGTTTATGGGTATTCTCCCCAGGGGGCCCTCAATACCGGGCTGACCCTCGTCCCCCGGGGGGAGTTTTCCCTGGTGCTGGCCGCCCTGAGTTCCTCCTTCCCGGACTGTTCCCCCATCCCCCCCCTTTACTGCCCTCTATGTGCTGATTCTGTCCTTCCTGGGCCCCCTTTTGACCCGTTATTCCAGGTTGCTCTATAGTATCCTGGCCCCTTATTTAAAATGGCCTTTAACCAGGGGGCACTGAAACCCCATATTGCCTGTATTTCCCAGGATGTGCTAATATAGAAACAGCACATGGGAGGTGGAACATTTGCGGGTGGGCGCGGTACAGATGGCCATAAGCGACACCCTGGGGATCAATGAGGAGAACATCACCTGCATGGCGGTGGAAGGCAGCCGGCGGGGGGCAGACCTCCTGGTTTTCCCAGAAATGGCCCTTACTGGTTACAACCCTGAGGTCTTGCAGGCCCAGGGGTTTAGGGAAGATCTGGCCCTGGCCTTGAAGAGATTGGGGGAAAAGGCCTCTAAATTGGGGTTGGCTTTGGTTGTAGGCCATGCCCTGTGGGAGGGGGAGTCCCTCTATAACGGGGCCACTGCCCTCTTGCCCACCGGAGAGAGATTTACCTATCTCAAGCTGAATCTCACGGAAGCGGAAGCCCCCTACTTTACCCCGGGCAAAGGGCCGGTGGTGTTCAGGTATAAAGGGCGTACCTTCGGCCTCATGATCTGCCGGGATCAGAACTATCCCCTCCTGGCCCAAAAACTGAAGGAGATGGGGGCGGACACCTTGCTCCTCCTTTCCGCCCATTATTATTCTCCACCAGAGGCTCGCTGGAAGCTGGATAAAAACAGGGCGCTCCCCTTAGCCAGGGCGGTGGAGAACAGCTGCTATGTAATCATGGCCAATTCAGTGGGAAGCCATCTGGGACTGATCAGTTTGGGCCACAGCCTTATTGTGGATCCGGAGGGCGTGGTGGTGGTGGAGGGGGACGAGGCTTCTGAGATCATCCTCTACGCGGATTTAAGGTAAAAGGCTGGGGGAACTAAAAATAGGGGGATTTATCTTGAAG
>DRZV01000118.1 GCA_011375465.1 Neomoorella mulderi | reverse complement strand
TCCCTTTGAGCTGAAAGCCGTTGATTAAAAAAATAGTGGTAGGCGTGGCTTCACGACGGAGGGCGTTTAAAAAGATGTCCTGCAGATTTTGGGATGCTTTCATCACTCTACCCCCACCTTGGTGTTTTTTGCTTAACCGCATAGATTTATTCTATGCGGAGTCCCAGTTGTCCTGCTATATATTGGGCGATTTCTTGGGAAATTTCGTCAATCCTCTCCGGGTCCACCTCCCACCAGCGCAGGCGGGGGTCCCGCCGGAACCAGGTAAATTGTCTTTTGGCAAATCTCTTGGTATTGCGCTTTAGCCGGGCGATGGCGGCCTTAAGGTCCATCTCCCCCCGCAGGTAAGCACCTATCTCCTTATATCCGAGGGCCTGCATGGCAGGCAACCTGGGATCGTAGCGCTCCATCAGCCTTTTCACTTCCTCCACCAGCCCCTCCTCTATCATTTTGTCCACCCTCTCTTCGATCCGGCGATAGAGCAAGTTCCTGGGCATGGTGAGGGCTACCGCCACCAGCCGGTAAGGGGAAACCATAAGACGGCGTAGCTCCAGGGCCCTGGATATGGGCTGGCCCGTTAAATAGTATACCTCCAGGGCCCTGATGATCCTCTTGCGGTCCTGGGGGTGGATTTTTTGGGCCGATACCGGGTCCACCTCTTTGAGCTTATCGTAAAGATACCGGTTGCCCTTTTCCTCCGCTTCCCTCTCCAGATGCTGGCGCAGTCGGGGGTCGCCCGGCATGGGGGGAAACACGTAGGGATCCACCACTGCTTGAAAATATAAACCCGTTCCCCCCACCAGCAGAGGGAGCTTGCCCCTGCGGTGGATGTCCTCTATGGCCTTTCGGGCCAGCTTTTGATACTGGGCCACGCTGAAGGGCTGATCCGGGTCCACTATATCTATGAGGTGATGGGGGATGGGGGTGCCGTCAGGGGCCACCCTTTTTTCTGGAGGCAGCTTGGCAGTGCCTATATCCATGCCCCGGTAGACCTGGGCAGAATCTACAGAGACGATCTCTGCCCCCAACCGGGAGGCCACCCTTAAAGCTATTTCCGATTTTCCTGTGGCCGTTGGTCCCACAATGGCTGCCAGGGGTATGCGGGAGATCACCTATCACCTCCGGTCCGCTGGAAAAGGGCGGCTATGGTGGGCCAATCCCAACGTACCACCACGGGCCTGCCGTGGGGACAGGTGTAGGGTAAAAGGCCCCATTGCTGCATTTCCCTCAAAAGACCCGCCATTTCTTCCAGGCTTAGGGGGTCCCCTGCCTTTATGGCTCCATGGCAAGCCAGGAGCTTCAAAAGGCGCTCCTGATCAGCCCTCTCCCCAGTTTCTAAAAATTCCATAAGTACAGATTTTTCCTTTCCAGGAGGGAGCCCCACGGGCACCCCCCTTATCAAAAAGGAATTATCCCCGAAGGGTTCCAGGAGGAATCCCAAAGAGGCCAAAATTTCCAGGGCTTCCCCCAAGGCCTGAGCCAGGCTGGGCGTCAGCTGAAGGCTCGTGGGGGGGCTCAGCACCTGGGAAGGCCAGCTCCCCTGTTCCTCTAAGGCCTTTTTTAAATGAAAGAAGCGGCAGCGTTCGTGGGCGGCATGTTGGTCTATGAGATAGAGGCCGTCCTCTCCCTCGGCCACTATGTAGCTGTTTTTTATCTGGCCCAAAATCCGCATCTGGGGCAAGGGAGATCTCTTTTCTTCCAAGGAAGGCTCCTGGAGTTGCCAGGGAGGGTCGTCTTTTGCCCTTTTTAAAAGGTATTCTCCCCAAACCTCAGGTTCTGTACCCCGACAGGTGAAGAAAAACTCCTTCTGCCGGAGGATGGCCCCAGGATTTGTCTTTTCCCTCTTCCTGAGGGCAGGAGCTATTCCCTGGCTGGAATGGAGGCTTTTATTTATGGTGGCCATAATCCTGGCTATCCATTCCTGCTCGCCTTCCAGTTTTACCTCCAGCTTGGTGGGGTGCACGTTCACGTCCACCCTGCGGGGGTCCAGCCTTAGATGGAGCACAAATAGCGGATAGCGGCCCTCGGGGATGAGGGACCGGTAGCTCTCTTCCACCGCCCTTACCAGGCCCCTGTGGAAGACTAAACGGCCGTTTATCGCCAGGACCTGGAGGCTGCGGCTGGATCGGTGGAGCCAAGGAGGAGAAATTAAGCCCGTAAGACCCCACTCCCCTTCTTCTGCGGATACGGGCAGAAGGGCCTGGGCTACTTCCACTCCATACAGAGAGGCCAGGGCCTCCCGCAGCTCACCCCTCCCCGGAGTGTACAGCACCCTCCTGCCGTCCATGTACAATGTGAATTTCACCTGGGGGTGGGCCAAGGCCAACCTCTCCACCAGGGTGGCCACAGCCCGGCCCTCACTGGCCGGCGACTTCAAGAATTTTTTCCTGGCCGGGATATTGTAGAACAAATCCCTCACCGTGACCTGGGTGCCGGGAGGGCATCCGGCTTCGGCCACCTTGAGTAGGTTACCCCCTTCTGCCACCAGGAGTGTGCCCACGGGCTCTTCCCAGGTCCTGGTGAGCATCTCCACCTTGGCCACGGACATTATGCTGGGCAAGGCCTCTCCCCGAAAGCCCAGAGTGGAGATTTCATTCAGATCCTCAGGCCCCTTTATTTTGCTGGTGGCGTGGCGGGCAAAGGCCAGGGGCACGTCCTCCCTCTGGATCCCGTAGCCGTCATCCTTTACCCTGATGAGCTCCAGCCCGCCTTTTGTCACCTCTATGATTATCTCATGGGCCCCCGCATCCAGAGAGTTTTCCACCAGCTCCTTCACTACCGAAGCCGGCCTTTCTATAACTTCTCCTGCGGCTATGAGGCTGGCGGTCTCGGAGTCCAGCTTGTTTATCCTGGGAACAGTCTCCATTGAAAGTCTCTCTCCCTCAAGAGCTGTTGCCAGCGGAAGATCTGTTCCATGGCTTGAAGGGGGGTCGCGGCCATAAGGGGATAAAGGGCCAATTCCCGCAAAACCCTTTTTTCCACCTCTTCAAGCCCGCTGGTTCTTCCGTCTCCTGGATCGGCTTGGCCCTTTTCTTCTTCGGAATTTTCCAGCAGCTTCTGGGCCCTCTCTATGACCGCTGGGGGCAGGCCCGCCAGGCGGGCCACATGGATTCCGTAGCTCTTATCCATGCTTCCCGGGAGGATAGTGTGCAGGAATACGACCTCTTCCCCTTCCTCCTTTACAGCCACGTAATAGTTTTTTACCGCCGGAAGGGTCTCGGCCAGAGATACCAATTCATGGTAGTGAGTGGCGAAAAGGGTGCGGGCTTGAATAGCATCGTGAAGGTATTCGGTGATGGCCTGGGCAAGGCTCAGGCCGTCGGAAGTACCTGTGCCGCGTCCCACTTCGTCCAGTATTACCAGGCTGCGGCTGGTGGCATTGCGCAGGATGTGGGCCACCTCCTGCATCTCCACCATAAAGGTGCTCTGGCCGGAGAATATGTCGTCCGCTGCCCCTACCCGGGTGAATATCCTGTCCACCACCCCTATGCGGGCTTTGCGGGCAGGGACAAAACTGCCCATCTGGGCTAGAAGCACGATGAGGGCCACCTGCCTTATATAGGTGGACTTCCCCGCCATATTGGGCCCGGTGATTATGTGGATCCTTTCCTTCTCGTCCATGTAGGTATCGTTGGGGACGAACAGGCTTTCTCCCACTCTTTCCACCACCGGATGCCTCCCCTGCTGTATATGGATTACCAGGCTTTCGTCCACCTCCGGGCAGGTGTAATTATATTCCGCCGCCACCGTGGCTAGGGATTGGAGTACGTCCAGCACCCCCAGCACCCGGGCGGTGTTCTGAAGACGGGGCAGCTCTTTCCGCACCCGATCCAGGATCTCTTCCCACACTTGCCTTTCCAGCTCCAGCAGCCTTTCCTCCGCCCCCAGAATCTGTTGCTCCAGCTCCAGCAGCTCGGGGGTCACAAAACGCTCTGCATTGACCAGGGTTTGCCTTCTCTGGTAGTGGGGAGGCACCTGGGAGAGATTGGGCTTGGTCACCTCTATGTAATAGCCGAATACCCGGTTATAACCCACCTTTAAAGACTTGATCCCCGTCCTCTGCCTCTCCCTCTCTTCCAGGGAAGCTATCCACTCCTTACCGTGTTTCACCGCCTGCCGCAGCCGGTCTATCTCTGGATTAAAACCTGGCTTTATTACCCATCCTGCTTCCAGGGTGGCGGGGGGATCCTCAACCAGGGACCTTTCCAGGAGTTCCGCCAGTTCTGGTACAAGGTCCAGCCTTTCCCTCAAATCCGACAGAAGCTGGGATCTGGCTCCTGCCAGCAGATCCTTTATGGGTGGCACCTGGGCCAGGGAATTCCTCAGGGCTGCCAAATCCCTAGGGGAAGCCAGCCCTCCTGCCACCCTGGCCCCCAGCCTCTCCATATCCCTTATACCCCCCAGAAGCCGCCTCAATTCTTCCCTCAGGATAAAACTCTCCACCAGCTCCCCCACCGCCCCCTGCCTGGCCTTTATGGAGCTCACCTCCACCAGGGGGCTTTCCAGCCAGCGCTTTAAGGTGCGGGCCCCCATGGCGGTCAGGGTGCGGTCCAGAATCCATAGCAGGGAACCCTCCCTTTTGCCTTCCCTGCTGGTGGCCAATAATTCCAGATTTTTACGGGTAGCCTGATCCAGGACCATAGACTGGCCCTCCCGGCCTTCCCGGGGGGGCTCCAGGTGGATCAGGTTATCACCCTGGGTGGCCTGGAGAAAAGAAAGGAGCTGGGCCAACACCCGCCATACCGCCTCAGGCCCTTCCACCTGGAGCTTGTCCTTAAAATGGGTTCTGAGCCTCTCCTCTGCCTCCTCTCTGGAAGGCACAGGCCAAGGGGTAAGGGTCCCTGGGGCGTAGATCTTTATCCAGCGGAGAAGAGACTTATCCTGGGTAAAGCCAGGGGGGAGGAGGTATTCGGCCGGCTGCAGGCGGGCGATCTCCTCCAGGAAGCCCTCCCTTTCCTGAAAGTAGCTGTAGCGGAATTCCCCCGTGGAGACGTCAGCCCAGGCCAGGGCGAAACCATTATCGTCCTTCGCCATAGAGGCCAGGTAATTATTGTCCTTTTCCGGCAGGGCCCGGTCCTCCATCACCGTCCCCGGGGTGACTATGCGCACCACTTCCCGCTTTACTAGCCCCTTAGCCTTTTTGGGATCCTCCATCTGCTCGCAGATGGCCACTTTATAGCCCTTGGATACCAGCCGGGCCAGATAGCCCTCCACCGCATGGCAGGGGACCCCGCACATGGGGGCCGATTCTCTGCCTCCCCGGGTGGTGAGCACCAGCTCCAGTTCCCGGGCCGCTATCTCCGCGTCTTCATAGAACATTTCGTAGAAATCGCCCAAGCGGAAGAAGAGAATACAATCCGGATGGCGGGACTTGATCTGGCGGTATTGTTTCATCATAGGGGTTAAAGGTTCAGACATCCACCATTTCCCCCTTGAGAAGGAAGGTCTGGGCTTGGGTGATTTTCACTTTTACCAACCGGCTGGTGAGTTCCGGGGAGCCGGGGAAGATTACCAGTTTGTGGATACGGGTGCGCCCGCTCAAATTACCGGGATCGGTCTTGCTGGGGCCTTCCACCAGCACCTCCACCTCCTTCCCCAGCAGGAGCTGGTTTTTAGCCAGGCTGATGCGGTTTTGCAGCTCCATCAGCCTGAGGAGCCTTTCCTTCTTCACCTCCAGGGGAATCTGATCCGGCATCTGGGCGGCCCGGGTTCCGGGACGAGGGGAATACATGAAGGTGAAGGCATTATCGAACTGCACCCTCTCCACCATGTCTAAGGTCTGCAGAAAATCCTCTTCCCTCTCCCCAGGGAAACCCACTATAAGGTCGGTGGTGATGCTTATCTCAGGGATGGATCGCCTCAGCGCCTCCACCAGTTCCAGGTATCGCTCTCGGGTGTAGCCCCGGCCCATGAGCTTAAGAACCCGGTTGCTCCCCGCCTGCAGGGGAAGGTGCACGTGCTCGCAGACCTTATCCAATCGGGCCATGGCCTCCACCAGCTCCAGGGTGAAATCCCGAGGATGGGGCACCAGAAAGCGGATGCGCTTCAGCCCTTCTATTTCGTTTACTTTGGCCAAGAGCTGGGGAAAATCGATACCGTCGGGCAAATCCTTCCCGTAGGCATTAACGTTCTGCCCCAGTAGGGTCACCTCTATGACTCCCTGCTCCACCAGCTCCCTTATCTCCCGGAGGATGGCTTCGGGCCTGCGGGATCTTTCCCTCCCCCGGGTGTAAGGGACTATACAATAGGCGCAGAAATTGTTGCACCCATAGGTGATGTTCACGTAGGCCTGGGCCCCCCTGGCCCTGCGCCTGGGCAGATCCTCCTCCGGCGGTACCTCCCACTCTTCGGTCACGTATATCACGGGTTTTTCCTCAGGGGGCCTCTTTTCAGCTTCTTCCAGCAGGCGGGGCAACCTGGTGATTCCCTGGGTACCCAGGAGCACATCCACGTAAGGCGCCTTCTGGGCTATCTCCCGGGCTGCCCCTGGTCTTTGGACCATGCAGCCCATCACCACCAGCTTCAGGTGGGGCCTTTTGTTTTTCAGCCGAAACAGTTCCCCCAGCTTGCCGTAGACCTTGCTCTCCGCCTTTTCCCTCACAGAGCAGGTGTTCACTATGATAACGTCCGCCTCTTTTTCCGTAGAAGCGGGTTCATAACCCGCTTCCAGCAGGAGGTCTTCGGCTATCTCGCTGTCCCGGACGTTCATCTGACATCCGTAGGTAATGATGAGAAACTTGTCCCGAGACATCCAGATCCTCCTTGCCTTCCATAGAGACTATTATACCCCATAATAAAAATCCCGGCCAGTTGAGGCCGGGGCGCTTCTTCCCTAGTGCAGAAACTTCTTCTTATCGTCTTCCGGCTTGCTTTCTTTCAGCTTATCCTGGATTTCGGAGTTTTCCGCGGAAACCAGATCCTCGATGTTAAAGGTGTAGGCAGCCACCTTTTCTGTGATGTAGAGAGGGGCGTTGGTGCGCAGGGCCAGGGCTATGGCATCGCTGGGCCTGGCGTCTACCACCACTTCTCTATCTCCCTGGCGCAGGTAGAGCTCCGCATAGTATGTGCCATCCCGGATATCCTGCACCAGAACTTTGGTTACTTCTATTCCCAGCGTCTCGCAGAGGGAGCGCATCAGATCGTGGGTCATGGGCCTGGGGGTCAAAACCCCCTCCAAGGCCAAGACGATGGCTTGGGCTTCAAAAGGGCCTATCCAGATGGGCAGTATCTGTTTTTCGCTGGGGTCGCTCAGGAGCACTACGGGGCTCATGCTCTGATCCAGAACCACCTGCTTCACCTTCACTGGGATGAGCATTCCTTTCACCTCCCTAATTATAATCCCCCTCTAGTTCAGGAGTTCGCCTTCTTTTTCCGTTTTCCTGCTGAAAAACCTTCATTCCAACCAGTAATTGGGGGCTTCTTTGGTGATCACGACGTCATGGGGATGACTTTCCCGCAGCCCTGCCGGCGTTATGCGGAGGAAGCGGGCCTTGGCCTGCAGCTCCTCGATGTTACGGGCTCCACAGTAACCCATTCCCGCCTTGAGCCCCCCTACCAGCTGGAAAAGGGTTTCGGCTACCGGTCCCTTGTAGGGCACCCTTCCCTCTATGCCTTCGGGCACCAGCTTTCCGTCCCTTTGCTGGAAGTAGCGATCCCAGGCCCCGGCCTTCATGGCTGCCAGGGAACCCATACCCCGGTAAGCCTTGAAGCTCCGTCCCTGGTATATCTCTATCTCGCCGGGGCTTTCGTCGGTGCCGGCCAGGAGGCTGCCTATCATCACGGTATGGGCACCGGCGGCCAGGGCTTTAGTGATATCCCCCGAATACTTTATGCCTCCGTCGGCTATCACCGGCACCTTGTAGGGGGCGGCAGCCCTGGCACACTCGATTATGGCGGTGAGCTGGGGCACCCCTATACCCGCTATGATCCTGGTGGTGCAGATGGATCCGGGGCCTATGCCCACCTTTACCGCATCCACCCCGGTCTCGCAGAGTTCTTGGGCACCCAAGGCGGTGGCCACGTTTCCTCCTACCAGCTCTATCTGGGGAAAGGCCTTCTTGATTCTGCGGATGGTTTCCAGCACCGCCCGGGCCTGGCCATGGGCGGTATCCACCACTATGGCGTCCACCCCGGCCGCCACCAGGGCCTCCACCCTTTCCATGGTGTCAGGGGCGGTCCCCACCGCCGCCGCCACCCGCAGCCGTCCTTTTTCGTCTTTGGCTGCCTGGGGATATTGCCTGCTTTTCTCTATGTCCTTGATGGTTATAAGGCCCTTTAGATTAAAATTTTCATCCACAATGGGCAGCTTCTCTATCTTGTGCCGCTTGAGTATCTGGCGGGCTTCCTCCAAGGTGGTGCCCACAGGGGCGGTTATAAGGTTTTCTTTGGTCATCACTTCCTTTATGGGAATGTCGTAATCGTCCTCGAAGCGTATGTCCCGGTTGGTTATGATGCCCACCAGCTTTCCGTTTACGGTTATGGGGATCCCGGAAATGCGGTAGTGGGCCATCAGGGCCAGAGCGTCCTTGACCTTATGGTCAGGAGAGAGGGAGATGGGATCGGTGATGATGCCGTGTTCCGACCGTTTCACCTTGTCCACTTCAGCAGCCTGTTTTTCAATGGGCATATTCTTATGTATGACTCCTATCCCGCCATGCCGGGCCACGGCTATGGCCATGCGGGCTTCCGTCACCGTATCCATGGCTGCGCTCACTATGGGTATGTTGAGCTTTATACCCCGGGTAAAAAAGGTGGAGACGTCCACATCCCGGGGTAGGACCTCCGAAGGCCCTGGCAGGAGCAGCACGTCGTCAAAGGTGAGTCCTTCGCCCACAATTTTATCTGCGGTCAAAACCTTTTCCTCCCCAGACCGGATTTCTATTCTAATAATTATAGCAAAAGCCCTCAGGATGGAAAGGGGGATAACAGACGGGGCCGGCTTGAGCTGACCCCCGGCTATTTGGCGGAAACCTCTTCTAGCAGGCTGGATAAGCGAACCAATTCTTTGTTTTTCTCCCAAAGCATCCTGGCATAATGCCGGTTGCGCTTTTCTATTTTTTCTTTCTCCGCCTTCAGCCTGTTGATCATTTCCCATTTTTCCGCTTCGCTTTTTTCCATCAAGCGGAGCAAAACCCTGTGGCTGAAACGCAGCTGCTCCACTCTCTGTTCCAGTTCCTGGATGCGGCGATGCAGCCGGGTCTGTCCCTCGCTGGCCAACAATTTTCCTACCCCCAGTTTTTAGTATAGATCTTTCGTTAAATTATATGTTAAAGCCTTTCGCTTTATAATTTGCCGGTGAGCCCAGCGCAGCTCTTCCACCTCTTCTGGTCCGACCCGGCATTGGCCCAACTGGTATTCCCCTTGGGGGCTATGAAAATCTGACCCCCCGGTGATCAAGAGGTTGTGGCGGCGGGCCATCTGGAGGTAGCGCTCCACCGCCTCCTGGTCGTGGCTGGGGTGATAAACCTCTATCCCCCACAGTCCTAGGTTGACCAGATGGGGGATAAGCCCGTCGGCTCTGCTGAAACCGGGATGGGCCAGGACCGGTACGCCCCCGCATTTTAAAATCACCTCAACCGCTTCTCCTGGTTCCACCTTGCGCCGGGGCACATAGCCCTTTCTGCCCCTTTCCAAAAGTTCCAGGAAGGCGGTTTTTCTGTCCGGAAAATAGCCCTTTTTCACCAGGACGTCAGCCACGTGGGGTCTGCCTACAGCCTCACCCCTGGCCTCCTCCTTTACCTCTTCCTCGCTTATATCGTAGCCCAAATACCTCAAACGGGCCACCATCTTGGACAGGCGCTTCCACCTATCCTGCCTCATTTGGGCTAAAAAGCTCCTTAAAATCTCATGGTGCCAATCTATAAAGTATCCCAGTATGTGGATCTCCCTGTCTTCCCATTCGGTGCTCAGCTCTACCCCGGGGATAACCTCCAGGCCGCATTCCTTTCCCGCGGCCAGCCCTTCCGGAAGCCCGGACACTGTATCGTGATCGGTTATGGCTATTACCTTCAGCCCTATGTTCCAGGCCAGCCCTATCAACTGTCTGGGGGTGAGCACACCGTCAGAAGCGGTGGTATGGATATGGAGGTCGGCAATCATCTCTTTTCCTTCCTTAAAAGAAAAAATAAAAGATTATCAGAGATACCGCTGGATCCTCTGAATGTTCAGGGCCCGGCCGGTGAAGGGATCTATATCCACTGCAACTCCTTCCACCTGCAGAGGACCCTCCCGTGCAAGATCGAAGCGCACGGGCATTTGGGTGAGGAATCTCTTTATAATGGCCTGGGGATCCAATCCCAGCACCGAATCCCGAGGCCCGGTCATCCCCACATCGGTGATGTAGGCTGTGCCCTCGGGTAGAAGGCGAGCATCGGCGGTCTGGACATGGGTATGGGTTCCCAGAACGGCGCTGACCTCTCCGTCCAAATACCAACCCAAGGCCACCTTTTCTGAGGTGGCTTCGGCGTGAAAATCTATGAGAATCATGGGGGTCTCCCTTTTGAGCTCCTCCACCAGCGCCCTGGCTACCCGAAAAGGGCAATCGGAGGGGGGCATGAAGATCCTGCCTTGAAGGTTTATTATGCCTATTTTGAGCAGGCCCTTGACTTCCAGCAGGACAAAACCTCGCCCCGGAACTCCGGGAGGATAATTGGCTGGCCTTATTATGCGCTTCTCCTCCTCCAACAGCTCTGCGGTTCCCTGCCTATCCCAGACATGGTTGCCCATGGTCAGCAGATCTATCCCCTGGTTGAAGAGTTCTTCTGCCACCTCTTTGGTGATGCCGTTACCCCCGGCGGCGTTTTCTCCGTTGGCTATCACCAGATCGGGCTGGTAATCCTTTAAAAGGGAGGGCAGCAATTCCTGAACAGCCCTGCGTCCCGGCCTGCCCACTATGTCGCCCAGCATCAAAACCCGCAATCTCCAGCTCCTTTCATTACAGGTCTATTTATTGAAAACCATCACCCTGCCCTCTTCCCGGAAAGCTATCAAGTGCCTTTTGGGGGCTGACCCCCTAACTTTTTCCAACATGCGCTCGATCATCTCTTCCTGTAGGAGGAGATCTTCTTCCAACAGGCTGTCGTTGGTTTCCGCCATGAGATACTGGTCAAAAGCCTCCCTCACGAGGTTTACGATGAGTCCGATTTCGTCCCGGGATAAGGTATGCACATCCCTGTGCACTTCCAGGGAGTAGATCTCCTCATGATGGTGGACCTTCAGCTCTACCACCTGGGCT
>DRZV01000122.1 GCA_011375465.1 Neomoorella mulderi | reverse complement strand
GGATTGAGGAAATTTTCCCTGGTCAGGTGTACCCGGGGTCCATGGGGAAGGCTGGAAAGGAGCAATTTCTGCACCTCCCTGCCCTTGCGCAGATGTAACACCACGGTTTCCTTTTCGGGTTGGAATATCCTGTCCACCTTGCTATTCTTCAACCCACCCAGTTCCTCCCTTATGGCTGCCAGGAAAAGACCGTCAAAGGCCATGACGTCACCCCCTATCCCGAATAGTATAGCAGAAGGACAGGGGAGGGCCAATGGGGCCGTTCTTTTTCCTCCCGGACAGGCATAAAAGTGTCTGTATTTATGATAAAAGTATTTATGGTATAAAGGGGAACGGGAGGAAAAGAGATGGAGCATTTTTGGTATCAGCTGAGCAAAGAAGAAGTGTTCTCCCTGCTCAAGACAGGGGAAGGGGGGTTATCCCCGGCGGAAGCCCAAAAGAGGCTGAAGAAGTTCGGCCCCAACCTTATTCACAAGAAGGCCCTCTCTTCTCCCATTAAAATTTTTTTAGCCCAATTTCAGGACTTCATGGTCATGGTTCTGTTGGCAGCCACCTTTATACTGGCCTTCATGGGGGAAATAATGGACGCCCTCACCATCCTCAACCATAGTGTTTATCAATGCCTCCTTGGGATTTATCCAGGAATACAGGGCAGAAAAATCCCTGGAGGCCCTTCAGGAGATAGCTGCCCCCAAAGCCAGGGTCCTGAGAAATGGGGAGATTGCCTTGATACCGGCCCGGGAAGTGGTTCCGGGGCACGTGCTGCTCCTAGAAAGCGGGGATAAGGTGCCGGCAGATGCCCTGCTCATAGAGGCTTTAAATTTGCAGGTAGATGAATCCCCCCTCACGGGGGAATCCTTGCCGGTAACCAAAAAAACAGGGCCCCTCGAAGGGGTCAGGGCTCTGGCGGAACGGACCAACATGATCCATATGGGTACCACCGTCACCCGGGGTAGGGGCAAGAGAGTAGTGATGGCCACGGGAATGAACACCGAGATGGGCCGTATAGCGGCCCTCCTTCAGGAGACGGAGGCGGGGGAAACCCCTTTGCAGAGGAGGATGGCCCAGCTGGGTGGCTGGCTGGTGCTCATAAGCCTGGGCATATGCGGGATTATGATGCTCATAGGGATATGCCAGCGAGAGGACATGATTACCATGTTCCTGGCGGGGGTAAGCTTGGTGGTGGCGGCGGTTCCAGAGGGTTTACCTGCAGTGGTAACCGTGTGCCTGGCTTTGGGGGTCAGGAGGATGGCCCAGAAAAAGGCCATTGTAAGAAAACTCCCGGCTGTGGAAACTTTGGGATGTGTAACCGCCATCTGCACTGATAAGACCGGCACCCTTACCCTGAACCAGATGACCGTAAAGTCCGTCTGGGCAGAAGGGCGGACCATAGAGGTGACCGGAACCGGGTACTCCCCCAGGGGAGAATTCCTCTGGGAGGAGAAAAAAATAAAACCCGAGGGGGGTTAAAACAGCTTCTGGTGGCTGCCGCCCTGTGCAATAATGCCAACCTCAGGAAGCGGGGGATTGCCATAGGGGGTGGTGGCGAGGAGGGGATAGGGGGGAGGACTGGTCCATAGACGGCGATCCCACTGAAGGGGCCTTGGTGGTGTTGGCTGCCAAGGGGGTATATAGAGGGAAGAACTGGAATCCCATCAAGTCAGGATAAAGGAGTTCCCCTTTACCCCTGAGAGGAAGAGGATGACGGTGATCTACAGGGAAGGCCCCTTTTACAGGGCCTACATCAAGGGGGCTTCTGACCTCATCTTGGATCTTTGCGACAGGATTTATCTAAGGGGAAGGATAGAACCCCTTGAGCCAAGATATGCGGGAAAAAATAGAGCAGGAAAACGAAAAGATGGCCCGCCAAGCCCTCAGGGTTTTAGCCCTGGCCTATCGGGAAGTGGATAAAAAAGAAAACCTGGACGCGGATGAAGAGATAGAGAAGAATCTTATTTTTCTGGGTTTGGCGGGGATGGCCGACCCCCCTCAGCCTGAAGCGGAAGGGGCGGTAAAGCAAGCCCTCCGGGCGGGCATAAGGGTCATAATGATAACAGGAGATCACAAGGTAACGGCCCAGGCGGTGGCCCGGGAAGTTGGGCTGGAAGCCCGGGACGATCAAGTGGTGACCGGCCAGGAGCTGGACGGTATGAAGGATTCCCAGTTGAAGGCCCTGCTGGACAGGGCACAGGTGTTCGCCCGGGTAACCCCTCAGCATAAATTGCGCCTGGTGAGGGCTTTGAAGAGGAAAAGGGGCATGTGGTGGCCATGACCGGAGATGGGGTGAACGATGCCCCTGCCATAAAGGAGGCGGACGTGGGCATCGCCATGGGCCAGGGGGGAACAGATGTGGCCCGGGAAGCTGCGGACGTGGTGCTGGCGGACAACAATTTTGCCACCATAGTGGCTGCCGTGGAAGAAGGTCGGGCCATATACGACAATATCCGAAAGTTTATCCGTTACCTTTTGGGGGAAATCTGGGGAAGTGATCACCATGTTTGCGGCAGTGGCCACGGGGCTGCCCTTGCCCATGGTCCCCATCCAGATTTTATGGATGAATCTGGTCGCCGACGGCCTTCCTGCCCTGGCCCTGGGGCTTGATCCCAAGGATTCCCACATAATGGAGCGCTCTCCTTATCCTCCAGGGGAAGGCGTGTTTGCCCGGGGCCTGGGGAAAAACATACTGGTTATAGGCACGGAGATAGGGCTGGTATCCCTCATAATCTATCTTTTGGGGCTCTTTCTCGGGGAGGGGGACATAGCCACTGCCCGCACCTTGGTCTTTACCGTGCTGGTGGTGGCCCAGCTGTTCGTCATCTTCGAATGCCGCTCGGAGGATCTTTCCCCCTTTAATTTAGGATATTTTTCTAATCCCCACCTGCTCCTGTCGGTGATAATGACCTTTTTCCTCCAGTTGGGGGTGCTCTATATACCCTTGTTCAACGCCCTTTTTAGGACTGTGCCTTTAAATTCCTTTCAATGGGGTATGATAGCTTCTGGCTGGAGGGTTATCTGGAAAGGCATAAAGTTCCATTTCTTTCAGCCCGTGTGGCGCCTGGTATGGCAACGATAACATGGGGATGGTAAAATGGTAAAGGCTCAGATTTATCTGGAGGAAGGGGAAAAATGTTGAGGAGCATGACCGGCTATGGAAGAGGCGAAGGCAGAGCTGGTGGCCACAGGATAACCGTGGAAATAAAGAGCCTTAACCACCGCTTTTTGGATTTAAACATAAGGCTACCTCGCTTTTACCTGGCTTTAGAAGAAAAAATGCGTGAGAAGGTGAAAAGCCGCATTAATAGGGGGCGCATAGAGGTAATCGTCAATATTGACCAAGAAAATGGGAAAAAACAGCCTCTAACCGTTGACATGGATCTGGCAATAGCTTATTATAATGCTCTGAAAGAACTAGCCCAGCGATTGAATCTACCCGCAGATATGGGAGCTAAAGATCTGTTGGGTTTGCCCGAAGTGGTCAAAACGTCAGAACCGGAATGGACGGAGGAGGGCTTGTGGCCGGGGATAGAGGCGGCCCTGGAGGAGGCTCTAATCCAGCTTCTTACAATGCGGGCCAGGGAGGGGGCCAGATTGGAAGAGGAGTTGCGGGAGAGGGCTGAGAAGGTGAGGTCCTTGATAAAGGCCATAGAGGAAAGGGCTCATCAGGTGCCTGGGGAATATGCTGAAAAATTGCGGCAGAGGATCAGGGAGTTGGCGGGCGATCTGGTCTTGGACCCTTCCAGGCTGGAGATGGAAGTGGCCCTTTTTGCTGAAAGGGCGGATATCCGGGAAGAGGTGGTCCGGCTCCACAGCCACCTGGATCAATTTCTGCGAGCCTTGGATCAGGGGGGAGCTGTAGGCAAGCAGCTGGATTTTCTGCTCCAGGAAATGGGCAGGGAAGCTCATACCATCAGCGCTAAGGCCAATGATCTAATGATAAGCAATTGGGTGATAAGCCTCCGGGGAGAAATGGAAAAAATGAGGGAACAGGTGCAAAATGTGGAGTAAAGGGGCTTCGGTGGAGCTACCGAGTTCT
Organism: Neomoorella mulderi; assembly: GCA_011375465.1. Lineage (GTDB taxonomy): Bacteria > Bacillota > DSM-521 > Neomoorellales > Neomoorellaceae > SpSt-1133. The sequence goes on along the minus strand of DRZV01000122.1, from coordinate 7,272 downwards.
AGCGATTCATAAGAACCTGGCGGCTTTGCTGCGGCTCCGAGGCTGAGGGCGGCTTTGGGCCGTAAGCTAACCCCGGGCGACCGGAGGGGGACGTCCCCCTACCTGCCGGGGCTGTCCTTGAGGGAGAACAGCCCCACGGAGACCTGCTAGGAGAAGGGTTTCCGATACTGGGACGGGTGTGAGCCGTCCGTGCGGAGTCTAAAGGCGCGGGCCATGACCACGGACAGGAAAGGACGATGGCTTCGAAGTTTCATACTCCAAAGCCAGACTGCTGCACAGTTCGTGCGGTCTGGCTTATGGGCCAGCGTGGTAAGTGTTGATAGCAAAGGAGGTGTCCCATGGATATAAAACTGATAAATGTGGGTTTTGGGAACATAGTCTCCGCTAACCGCATTGTGGCCATAGTGAGCCCGGAGTCGGCTCCCATTAAAAGGATCATTCAAGAGGCCAAAGAACGGGGTACCCTTATAGATGCCACCTATGGACGCCGCACTCGGGCGGTGATCATAACCGACAGCGACCATATCATCCTTTCGGCTGTGCAACCTGAAACTGTAGCCAACAGGGTAAATGCTCGGGATAACAGCTCTTCCAAGTAACCATACGGACTTACTGGAGGGAAGGAAACTTGAAGCAGCCGTCTATAGATGGGCTGGAAAAAAAGGTGGGCAGCCGTTATGCCCTGGCCGTCATGGCGGCCAAAAGGGCCAGGATGCTGAGGGAAGAGGACTATATCGATCTTTATCATCCTAGGGGAACCAAACCTGTTACTGTGGCCCTCTTGGAGATAGCGGCAGGTAAAATAAAATTCGAATGGGGTAAGAAAAAATGAGGTTTCTAGAAGATAAGGAAGTGGTTCTGGGGGTGAGCGGGGGCATAGCTGCCTATAGGGCCGCTGACCTCTGCCGTCTTTTGGGTCAAGAAGGAGCCAGGGTTCAGGTCATCATGACCCAAAAAGCCCAGGAATTCATCACCCCCCTGACCCTGGGCAGCTTGACTGGGCAGCCGGTCCTGACGGAGATGTTTCAGCCCCTAAATCCTCGCCCTTACCATATAGACGTGGCCAGGAAGGCCCAGCTTTTTTTAATAGCCCCGGCCACTGCCAATGTTATAGCCAGGCTGGCCGCAGGTATGGCGGACGACCTCCTCACCGCCACTGCCCTGGCGGTGGACTGTCCCCGCCTACTGGCACCGGCCATGAACGCCAATATGTATAAAAACCCCGCGGTCCAGGAGAATTTGGCCCTCCTGTCCCGCCGGGGATGGGTTATCGTGGAGCCTGAAGAGGGGCCGCTTTTAAGCGGGGCTGTGGGCAAGGGCAGGCTGGCCCGGCTGGAAAAGATACTGGCCTATTGCCGGAGGTCTTTGGCCCCCAAAGATTATGAGGGGCTGAAGGTCCTGGTAACAGCTGGTGGCACCCGGGAACCCCTGGATCCCGTGAGGTACATAGGCAACTACAGTTCAGGCAAGATGGGCCATGCCCTGGCCCAGGCGGCCTGGGAGAGGGGGGCCCAGGTCACCCTGGTAACCGCCAGCCAGCTCCCCGTCCCATATGGCGTGGAGGCGGTTTGGGTGGAGACGGCAGGGGAGATGAAGAGGGAGGTGGAGGAGAGGTTCCCCCATGTCCACATAGTCATCAAGGCAGCAGCGGTGGGAGATTTCACTCCCGATTCGGTCCATTCCCAAAAGATCAAAAGGAAGGGAGGGGAGTGGAACCTGCGGCTGGTTCCCACCCCGGATATTCTGGCTGCCCTGGGCAGGAATAAATCCTATCAGATAGTGGTGGGATTTGCAGCGGAGACGGAAAACATGGTGGAAAACGCCCTGAAAAAGCTCCGGGAAAAGGGTTTAGACATGATCGTGGCCAATGACGTCAGTTCTCCAGAAGGGGGGTTTGGCAGCGATTACAACAAGGTCACCATAATTACCTCAGAGGGCTACCGGGAAGAACTGCCCCTCCTCCCCAAATTGGAGGTGGCTCACGCCGTTTTAAATGCTATAATTACATTATCCCGCTTCCGGAGCTTAGCATCCCGAAAGGAGGAGTAAAAATGCACAAGTTCTTCACTTCGGAGTCAGTCACCGAAGGGCATCCCGATAAAATGGCTGATCAGATAGCCGATGCCATTTTGGACGCCATACTGGAAAAGGATCCCATGGCCCGGGTGGCCTGCGAATGCCTGGTGACCACGGGTTTGATCTTTGTCACCGGGGAGATAACCACCGAGTGCTATGTGGATATCCCCCGCGTAGCCCGGGAGACGGTAAGGGAGATAGGTTATACTAGGGCCAAATACGGCTTTGACTGCGATACCTGTGCAGTAATTACCGCCATAGACGAGCAATCCCCTGATATAGCCATAGGCGTGAGCGAGGCCCTGGAGAAGAAAGCGGGAATGGCTCAGAATGAGGCCGACACCTTAGGGGCCGGCGACCAGGGCATGATGTTTGGCTATGCCACCAATGAGACCCCAGAATACATGCCCCTGCCCATCCTCCTGGCCCATAAACTCACCAGGCGCCTGGCAGAAGTGAGGAAAAAGCGGATACTGCCTTACTTAAGGCCCGACGGCAAATCTCAGGTTACGGTGGAATATGAAGGGGATAAGCCGGTGAGGGTGGATGCGGTGGTGGTCTCTGCCCAGCACCGGCCGGAAATAGACCTGGAGACCCTGCGGAATGACATCCTGGAAGCGGTGATAAAAGAGGTTATCCCCCCGGAGATGATGGACGAGCGCACCAAATTCCACATCAACCCCACCGGCAGGTTCGTCATAGGAGGCCCCCAGGCGGATACGGGGTTGACCGGCCGGAAGCTGCTGGTGGACACCTATGGAGGGCTTTCCCGTCCAGGGGGAGGGGCCTTCTCCGGCAAGGACCCCACTAAGGTGGATCGTTCTGGAGCCTACGCCACCCGATATGCGGCCAAAAATGTGGTGGCGGCGGGCTTGGCCGACCGCTGCGAAATCCAGGTAGCCTACGCCATAGGTGTGGCCAGGCCTGTATGCATAAGTGTGGATACCTTCGGCACGGGCAAATTGCCCGATGACGAGATCGCCAGAATAGTCAAAGAACATTTCGATTTTCGGCCAGGAGCCATCATCAGGGACTTGAACCTGAGGCGGCCTATATATAAGCAGGTGGCTGCCTACGGCCACTTCGGCAGGGACGATCTGGATCTGCCCTGGGAGAGGCTGGACAAAGTGGAGGCTTTAAAGGCAGCGGCCCGCCTGGCAGCAGGGGGTTAGAACAGAGCCTGTGGGAAACGCCACGGGCCTCAGTTTTTTATTTTTTCTATTGACAAGTTCAGAGGGATGCGCTATGTTAGTCTTGTAAGTAATGATTTCTATTGTTAAGAGGTTACATAAAAAAGGGAGTAGGCCCCAACAGGCCTGGCATAAAAACATTACTTTAAGGAGGAGAAAAATAATGGAATTAGGCGGGTTTCCCTTATTGGGAGAACCCTTTCCCAGCATGGAAGTGATGACCACCCATGGGACCAAAAAGCTCCCCGAGGATTACAAAGGCAAGTGGTTCGTCCTTTTTAGCCATCCGGGGGACTTCACCCCAGTATGCACCACCGAGTTCATAGAGTTTGCCAAAAAATCCGGGGAGTTCAAGCAGCTGAATGCAGAGCTCATAGGCCACTCCGTAGACCAGGTCTTCGCCCACATCAAATGGGTCCAGTGGATCAACGAGAAGTTCAATATCCAAATACCGTTCCCTGTTATAGCTGATGAGCTGGGTAGGGTGGCCAGCGCCCTGGGCATGATCCATCCCAGCAAGGGCACCAATACGGTGGAGGGCCGTGTTCATCGTGGACGATAAAGGCATCTTGCGCCTGGTCATGTATTATCCCCAGGAGATAGGCCGGACCGTGGACGAAATCCTGAGGGCATTGAAAGCTCTCCAAACCTCTGACGCCCACGGGGTAGCCTTGCCGGAAAAATGGCCCAGCAACGCCATAATAGGCGACAAGGTCATCATACCCCCTACCAACACCGAGGCCCTGGCGAAGGAGAGGATGGAGAAGGCCCAAAAAGGTGAAATCGAGTGCTTCGACTGGTGGTTCTGCTACAAAAAGCTTTAAAAGACGGGGGCCTGAAAAAGGCCCCTTTTTGTACCCAGAGGTTACTCGGTTTTTTTATGTTCAGGCTACCTAGGCTGGGCCTGTTTTTTTGATAAAGGTTTTCCAGCCTTTTGGAGCAGAGATCCGAAATTGAGCCAATTGCGATGACCGGAAGTATAGTATGGATAGGCCGTTTGAGGGCAATGGCAAAAATAATTTGCCCCGGCACGAGCCAGGAAGTCCGCCGCTTTTTGAGGGTCTGAACTTTGAGGTCGCTCAGGGAGAAAAAGTTCTTCTCGTTGGGCCGAACGGGTCCGGCAAGACGACGCTCCTGCATCTTCTGGCCGGGCTGCTTGAGTCCTGCGGCCTTCGCTATCAGGCGTTCTGGGCGGGGAAGCCGGTCCGCCTGCAGGAAATTCGCTCCGAGATCGCTTACGCGCCGAGTGAAGATTATCTTTTCGACGAGCTTACGGCCGAGGAGCACATCGAGGTGTTCCGGGCGCGTGCGTGCTCGTCGCGCACCGACCGCCGGAGGCCCTTCGGATGGACCGCGTCATCGATATTCGAACGCTCGTGCGACATGGCACTTCTTCCGCCCGAGAGCATGCATGGGGAGGGAATCGGACCTCATGAAGAGTCTTTTCGTTTCCTTACTTATTCTACGTTCCGTTCATCGTGATCGCGCTAATTTTGAGGTACTACGGGATCACGTCGCCTTACGTCGTCGCGCTGCTTATCGCCGGTATCTTCATCGTTGGCGCCATGGAGCGGCGACGCCGTTTAAGGCGCTAACCATCCATCGGGTGTGACGGAGATTTCATGTGGTCGTATATCAATTTCCGCGAGTTATGCTTTTCTTTCAAATCTAAGGTGGACCCCGATGTCAAGACACAAAATGAGAAATTTTTAAGCGTGGAATAATTAAGTTTATATGGCGATATAAGGAAACAGCTGAGGTTTTACATCTTTGGATATTACCATATTTACTATAATATGGATATACATTTTGCCTTATCATTTGCATAATAATACACTTCGGCAGGCGTCTTATATTCCAATGATTGGTGGATGCGTCTGTAGTTGTAGAACTCCAAGTAACGGGCAATTCCAATCCTCGCTTCCCGGGGACTGCTATACTCGTTGAGGTAAACTTCTTCGTACTTCAGGCTACGCCAGAGGCGTTCGGTGAAGATGTTGTCAATTGCTCTGCCCTTGCCGTCCATGCTGATCTTGATGCCAGCACTCTGGAGTAAATTTATATACTCTGAGCTGGTGAATTGGGATCCCTGGTCGCTATTCATTATCTCCGGCCTGGCCCGGGTCAGAGCTTCTTCCACAGCCTGGAGCACGAAGGTAGTCTCCAGGCACTGGTCCAGTGCCCATCCCACTACAAAGCGTGAATACCAGTTGATAATAGCTACCAGGTACATCCACCCCCGGACCAGCCGGATATAGGTGATATCAATGCCCCAAACCTGGTTGGGACAGGTGATATCTAAGTTGTGCAGCAGATAAGGGTAGATGCGGTGTTCCTAGTTGCGCCTGCTCAAGTTGGGTCCCGGGTAAATGGCTCTGAGGCCCATTTCTTGCATGTGACGCTGGACGGCTTTACGGTTGAGCCAACACCCCTCCTTCTGTAACTGGGCGGTAATGCACCTGGAACCGTAAAAAGGGAAAGCAGTATATATTTCGTCAATACGGCGTTTTATAGCTATTTCTTCCAGTGAAGGGGGTGATGGCTGGTAATAGAGGCTGGAGCGATTTAAGCTTAGTAGTTCCGCCTGTTTCTTAATGGACAACTCAGGATGGTCCCACTCCACCGGGGAGATGCATTCGTCACGGTTAAGCTCAGAGACCACTCTTTTTTTTTAAGCCAAGTTAGCTCGGTGCTCAACCGGCCAACCTCAGCATAGAGGTCCTGGATTTGCTTTTCGTATTGAGCCTTTATGTTTTCAAGGTTCTTTTGTTCATCGGTGAAGAAGGACGGTAACTTTTCTATCACCATATTTCTCCAGCGGTTAAGGATAGAAGGATGAATACCGTATTCAGAAGATAACTGGGAAACAGACTTCTCCTCTTTAAGAATTTCCAGCACAACTTTAGCTTTAAAATCAGTTGGATATTTTTTCCTTGTGCTCATTTGACGCTTAAGCCCCCCTTCTTTTGTGTCTAGTTTTCTGGGTCCATTATAAAGAGCGGGGGGCGGCGGTGCTCATTGCGACGCACGATGATCGGGTAGCAAAGCAGTGCGACCGTATCCTGCGTATGATCGACGGTCGCCTCGTGGAATGAAACCTATCTTAATCCCTCATTTCTCCGGAGGGGGGTGCCACAGGATCAAAAGGGTAGACTGGTTTTTAAGGAACAATCGCATTCCCATCAAAAAGCTTGCAAGGGCCCTGGCCCGGACGATAATCCGGCCGAGGGAGGTTGTTCTTGTAGAGAATGTATTGTACAAAGCCAAGTTTAATGCTATAATCATATAGCCTGCTGGTGTAGCTCAGGGGCAGAGCGGCGCACTCGTAATGCGCAGGTCGTGGGTTCAAATCCCACCACCAGCTCCAGAAAATCAACTCTTGCGACCTCCGGAAGGCCTGAAGATGGGCGCTGAAGGAGGTTTTGTTTTATTTACTTAAAGAGGCTTTAAACCTTCCAGCGAGGCAGGTGGGGGAGTGAAGGCGGCGGGCAGCACAATACCTCTCTCTGATTTTGACCGGGAGATAGTGGAGAGGATAACGGCGGCCGGAGGCCGGGTATACCTGGTGGGAGGCGTGCTGCGGGATCTACTCTTGGGGAGAGAACCCCAGGACAGGGATTATTGCGTAACTGGTCTTACCGGAGAGGAGTTCCAGAATCTGTTTCCCCAGGCAGCCCTGGTGGGGAAAGACTTCCCGGTATTCATCTTGAAAGGGGATACCTATGCCTTGGCCCGGCGGGAAAAGAAAACGGCAAAGGGATACAGGGGTTTTGAGATTTTCTCCTCCCCTCAGGTCAGCATTGAAGAGGATTTAAAGCGCCGGGACCTGACCGTCAATGCCATGGCCCTGGATCTATCCACCGGACAGCTGATAGATCCCTATGGAGGGCTGGAAGATCTCAGGCGGGGGATCCTGCGGGCGGTCTCTCCAGCCTTCGCAGAAGATCCCCTCCGGGTTTACCGCACCGCCCGCCTGGCCGCCCATCTGGGCTTCCGGGTGGATCCT
>DRZV01000121.1 GCA_011375465.1 Neomoorella mulderi | reverse complement strand
ATTCCGGGAGCTATTTTGCCCTGGGGATCGTATCGGGTCAGACCTTCGAAGATGGCGTTGGCTATGGTGCCTTCGGGCCTCCCGGTCATCAGGGCCGGATCGAAGGTCTCCGGATCTGCCCCCAATACATACCTCAGGGCAGGCGCAGATCCCCTCTTAGCTCCACATCCGGTCAGGAGGAGAGGTACCAGCACCAGAAGGAGCAGCGCCGGCTAAGCCCTTTTCATGAGACCTTCTTTTGAGTTTTTATAACTCTTCGAGATGTTTGCCGAAAATCTTCTTGTTCTGCATGAAAATGCCTCATAGCATTTTCTAGCAACGGGAGACCTCTTCCATGTGGTCCCGGCAATTCTCGCAGATGCCGTATACCTCAAAGCAGTGCTCGGTTACGGTAAAACCCAGCCTCTGCAGCTCCTCGCCCATGTCCTCCAAAGGACAGCGGGAGAGGGGATAAGCAGCCCCGCACATTTTACAGACAGCATGATGGTGGTGCTTGGAAATCCGGCGCAACCCGTAAAGGGCCCCCTCTGGTCCTTTCAGCCGACATATAAGACCCGTCTGGACAAATAATTCCAGATTACGGTAAAGGGTAGAGAAATTTATTCCGGGATGGAGGCGGTTCACCTCCTGGAAGAGTTCCAGGGCGGTCTTAAATCCCTGCCCCTGGAGGGCCTCCAGGATGGCTCGCCTCTGGAGGGTTAGGCGCAAACCCTTGTCCCTGAAAATTTCCTTTATCTCCATGTGCCTTTCACCCCCTTTATCCCCAAGACTATCGATAAAATAAAGGCGCACAGGAGCACTATGGTGCCTCCGGGGGCCAAATCGAAAATAAAAGAGAGGTAGAGCCCCACCACCACGGCGAAGAGGGCGGTGGCCACGCTGAAGGCCAGAGCCCCTTTAAAGCTATTGCCCAACTGCAAGCCCACCGCCGGAGGAAGCACCATCAGGGCAGCTACCAAGAGGGTGCCCACAATCCTTACCGCCAGGGCTACCGTAACGGCGGTAAGCAAGGTGAGATAGATGTTCAAAGAATCTACCGGCATACCCGCCAGCCTGGCCGCCTCCTCATCGAAGGATATGGAAAAGAACTCCTGAAAGAAAAGAAGGGTTGAACCCAATACAACCAACCCAGCCATCCCCATCACCACCACGTCCTGGGGGGCCACGGCTATCAAGCTCCCAAACAGAAAAGAGAAGAGATCGGCGTTAAAGGCCTTCTTCAGGCTGATCATCACCACCGCCAGGGCCACAAAGGTGGACATGACTATGGCCAGGGATATTTCCGCATAGCGAGGGAAAAAGCGGCGTATCCCCTCTATTATGAGGGCGGCCAGGGCAGCGGCGGCTATGGCTCCATAAAAAGGGTAAAAACCGAAGAACATGCCGGCCGCCACCCCGGCCAAGGTGGCATGGGACAAGGTATCTCCTATTAGGGACAGGCGTCGTAAAACCATGAAGAGCCCTAGGGTGGCGGCTAAAAAGGCGGTGATCACCCCCGCCAGAAAAGCCCGTTGCATGAAGGGAAAGCTCAAAATATAAGAAAGGCCCATTCAGCACCTCCTCCTGAGGCTGTATCCCAAGACCTCGGCTATATGTTCCTGATCCACCTCTGTGATGTCCTCGTGGATGTAGACCCCTTGATTGCGAACGCACCCTATCTTTTTAGCCCTTGAAAAGGCCTCCCCTATATCGTGGGTAACCACCACTATGGTTAGACCCTGCTCCCTATTTAACTTTTCCAGCAACCGAAAAAACTCCTCCTTGGAAGAAACGTCGATGCCGGTGGTGGGTTCGTCCAAAAACAACGCCCTAGGCCTCTTCGCCAGGGCGCGGGCTAAAAAAGCCTTCTGCCTCTGGCCGCCGGAAAGCTCTCCTATGCGGCGATAAGCCAGATCCCTGATGCCCACCAGCTCCAGGGCCCAGAACACCGCCTCTTTTACCTCCTGTCGCCAGAGGCTACCCCAGCCCTTGTAATAACCCGAAGCCACCACCTCTTCCACGGTGGCGGGAAAAGCGGGATTGAAGGCGGCGGCGGCATGTTGAGGCAAGTAACCCACCATGTCCCATCGTCTAAAGCTATCTAAATTCTGGCCGAACAACCATATCCTACCTTGAAGGGGCTTCAGCAAGCCCAGCATGAGCTTCAAAAGGGTGGATTTTCCCGAGCCGTTGGGTCCTATAAGGGCCAGGAAATCCCCCTCCATAACCTTGAGGGAGACCCCTTCCAGTACCGGCCTCCCGTTGTAAGAAAAATAAACCCCTTCCATCCGGGCCACTTCGATTTTATCCACCAGCATACCCCCCCACAGCGGAAAGGCCCTTAGAGCAGGGCCTTTTTAAGGGATTCCAAGTTCTTTTCCATGAGGGAAAAATAATCTTCCCCGGCATCCATCTCTTTCTGGGTCAACCCCCCTATGGGATTCAGCACCAAAACCTCTGCTCCTGTCTCCCTGGCCAGGGTTTCGGCCAGCTTGGGGCTGGCTAAGGTTTCCATAAAGATATATTTTATGCCCCGGCTTTTTATCAGCTCTATCAATTCCGCCATCTTCTGGGGAGAAGGCTCTTGCTGAGGGGAAATGCCGGTTATGGGAATTTGCTCTAATCCATAGCGGCGGGCCAGATAACCGAAAGCCGCATGATTGGTGACAATCTCCTTTCTCTTGGCCTGGGACAAGACGGAGCGATATTTTTGGTCCAGCTCCTTCAACCTGGATTCCAACCGTTTATAGTTCTCCGTATAATAATCCCTGTTGGCAGGATCCGCCTGCACCACACCTTCATAGATGCGCCTGGCCATCTCCTGGGCCAATACAGGATCGGTCCAGATATGGGGATCGTTATTCTCTATCAGGCCCTTTCCCACTTCTACTGTCTTGACTCTCTTGACCTGCAGCTGCCCTTCTATCTTCTTGGCCCATGGGTCCATGGGCTCCCCCAGAAAGACGAACAGTTTGGAATCATGGATGGCAGCTATCTGCTGGGGAGAAGGCTCATAATCGTGGGGCCCTACTCCCACCGGCTGGAGGTTGATCACCGTCCCCTTGTCGCCCACTATCTTGGCAGTAAAATCGTAGAGGGGGTAAAAGGTGGTGTACACCTTTAAGCCCTCGCCAGGCACCTGACCCTTGGGCCGGCAAGCCACCATTGCCAAAGTTAAAATTCCCACCAGGAGCAGCAAGGCCCCCATCTTCCACCTCATGGAGAGCACCTCCTGCAAAATATTTGCATTTGCATATGAATATAAAATATCGGGATCCTTTTGTCAATATATAGAAAAAAGCAGGCTCATACACCTGCTTCAAAATCGTCCAGCTTACTTCTCTGAAAGGCAGTCGGAGCAATAGCCGAAATACACTGTGGAGACGTTTAAAACTTTAAATCCCTCTTTGGCCAGTTCCTCATTCTCCTTGGGCTTTTCCCCCACATTTACCTCATAGGTGCGACCGCATTTAAGGCATACGAAGTGATCGTGGGGCTCCTTGCTCAGCTCGTACTTGGTGGTTCCGTCCAAGGTGGGAGCTTTGTTTATGATACCCATCTGGACAAAAAGCTCCAGGGAGCGATATACTGTGGCCATCCCCACGGTGGAGCAATACTGGCGAGCTACCTGATACACCTCTTCAGCGGTGGGGTGTTCATCGGAAAGGTCAACCAGCGCTTTTAAAACAGCCTGGCGCTGGGGGGTCATACGGCGATCGCTCTCCCGCAGCTTCCGTTCTGTAAGCTTCTGCACCTCAGCCATCAGCCTCCATCCCCCTTTCTCCTGAGATAATCCTTTACAGCTTTATGGAGGGCAGTGGCCCCCAAATTGGAACAGTGGAGCTTAAAATCGGGCAGACCACCCAAAGCCCCAGCCACATCTTCATCGGTTATGGCAAGGGCTTCTTCCAGGGTTTTCCCTTTAGCCATTTCCGTCAGCATGCTGCTGGTGGCGATGGCCGCAGGACAGCCGAAAACCTGAAATTTTATGTCCTCTATCCTGTTATCCTTGACCTTTATAAAGATGCGGAGATAATCGCCACATCGGGGATCCCCCACCTGTCCCACACCGTCAGCGTCGGGAATGATCCCTGCATTCCTGGGATTTAAAAAGTGGTCCAGCACCCGTTCCCCGTACATTTAAACTGTTCCTCCTGAAGAGTTATGGTCATCTGTTCATTTTCATTTTATCTCATTTAATCCGCCTTGTCAATAAAAATTTTCAGATACGGGACATAGTTAAAAGCCTTACTCCCCTTCCCTTCAATTGCTTAAAAACTACCCCCTGGGAAATGGCCTTCAGCACCCATTCGGGATCCGTCACCCGGGTGCCCGAGACCACATGCACCCCGTGGTCAAAGAGAACAGGGCTGAGGGGGGTGGTGGGCCCCAGGACCATCACCAGGCTTTTCTGGGAACATAATTGCAGAAGCCCCTCCAGGGTACCGTTAATAAGGGCAGTGCCGGTGATGGCCACCACATCTGCCTGGGGTATAACCTCTTCGGCTGCCTCGGCAGGCAGATCTCCGGCCTGGGGATTTTTTTCTAGGACCCATAGATTTTGGGCTATATTTCTTATTCTTTCCACAAAGGGAAAATGCCCCACTATCACCACATTTCTGTTTCTTCCATGTTCAGCTATGATATCTTCGGCATTGATCTCCTGGAGCTCCCCCTCATCTATCTCCAACAGAGAATTTATGGCCGCCATCCCCACAGAGGCCTCCAGAGGGCTGGGGGAAAAAACGTAGGGGCATAGCTCCCTGGCGCTCTTCTCTGTGAGGAAGCCGGCTTCCCTTACCGGATAGCTTTCCCCATGATGGCCGGGGGGCAAAAGGGTAGAGGAAAGGCCGCAGTATCGGCTCCATACCCCGGTCCAAAAGGGACCTATCCTCACCTCTTTGACCGGCGCATCTCCCTTCAGGCTACTTATAATGTCCTGCAAGATCTTCATCTTCACACCTCCTACAGTTCAACCAAAACAATAGCGATTCCCCACTTCGTTCAAGATAAATTTATCAGGAAAAGCCTGATAAAGATGCACGCTGGCCAAAAAGCCGGTACAGTGCCCTGGGGCTAAGATTTTAAAAGGAAAACGCTTTAACTCCCCTATGGTCCAGGCCAGCCTTTCCGGGGCAGCGGCCACCAGATGGGTTCCCCCTATAATGGCAAGAATATTGGATTTCCCCGTAAGGCCCTGTATATGGTCCAGAATGCTTATAATACCCGCATGGGCGCAGCCCAGCAGGACCACCAACCCATGGGGGGTTTCCAGCACCAGGGACTGGTCATCCCAGAGGCGATCTTGCCGGTATACCCCCTATTAGGGCCTGAAATTCAGGACCTGGCCCCTCCTGCTCATGTCTCCTCTCGATGGCCCCTGTCAACCAGATGCCCGGCGCTACCTCTTGGGGCCCCTCGTCCAGGTGAAATAGAGCCCCGCTCCTCTCTAGCTCTTCCCTGTCCCAGGGAATACCTACGTATCTCTCTTTATCGTCCTTTCTATAGTATTTGGCCTCAAAAATATGGAGGGATGGGCGAAGACGGGCAGGGGTCCGCACAGCTCCAGAAGCCTCTTCAAGCCGCCCACATGATCATAGTGGCCGTGGCTTAGGGCCACCCCTTTGATCTCCCGGGGATCCAGGCCCATGTTTAAAATATTTTGAAAGAGGGCTGTGCCCGAACCAGTATCGAAGAGGACCCCTCCTTCCCCCCACCTGACCAGCAGGGAAAGACCATGTTCGGCTATAAGCCCCCTGCGGTTCACCGTGTTATCCACCAGGACTATTACCTCCATCAGCTATCCCCCCGAGGTATTTTAAGGGAGTATCTCTATGCTGTCCCCCTCTTTGACCCATCCTCCCTCCAGCACCTGGCAAAAAACACCTCCACTCTTAAGCGGTGCTGGGAAGGGGCCAGGGGATGAGGCTTTCTCCTTCTTGCCTATGGCTATCACCTGGAGCACTGCCTCCCCCGCTTTCAGCCGGGTTCCCTCTTTTATCCCCTCCTGAGGCAATCCTTCCACCGTGAGGTTTTCGGCAAAAATCCCGGGAGAAAAATCTATCCCATAGGCAGCGGCTATCTCCCTGGCCCTCTCAGCGAAAAACAGGCTCACCGGCCGGGGGCTGCCCCCATGAACGTCCCCCTCTATGCCGTACCCCGGCTTTAAATAGGCCCGGCCCACATTGACCTTGGAACCCCTCTGGGGGCTCATATTAACGCCGATGACAGTTCCCAAGCCACCTCCTCCCCTCAAACGCTGCCGGTGAATTTATAATAGACCCTATCCTCCACATGCACAGGCATCACTTCCCCTTCTTCTGCCATTATGCCCAAATACTTGCTGGCCTCGGGCTCTTTTAGCCCCAAGAGGAGACATATCTCTTCCAGGGTACAGGGCCTCCTTTTCAGCAGCTCCCTTATTTCCTTTATGATCTCCTTACCCCCGGCCATCTCCCGGGTCTCGCCCGCAAAAGTCTCTATCATCTCGGCCCGGGGGCCCAGCATCTCGGCTATCTTAAGAAGGCGCTCTTTTTCCACCGGGAGGGCAAACCCTTCCGCTGGAGGCCGGGTAACGGTGTTGAGCTGGATCCTCTCCACGGGAATATCCTGGAGAACCTCCGCCAGAGCCTTCACCTCTTCCTCTCCATCATTAAAACCCTTCATCACCATAACCTCCAGCCATATGGTCCCGGTAAATTCCCGGCTGAATTTGGCCAGCCCTTCCAGGACCATATGCAGGGTCAAGCCGGGACAAGGTCGGTTAACCTTCTGGAAGGTCTCTTCCCGGGCGGCATCCAGGGAAGGTATCACCAGGTCTGCCCCCTCCAATTCCCGGCGGATTTCTGGCTGGTAAAACAGAGCCCCGTTGGTGAGAACTGCCAAAGGCAAGGAAGTGATGGCCTTTATCCCCTTTATTATCCTGCCCAGGGCGGAGTTCAGGGTGGGCTCGCCCGAACCGGAAAGGGTTATATAATCTGGAGGGGGACCCTCCTCCAGCCTCTCTTTCAATTCTTTTAGAATCTCCTCTGGAGGGTTATATTCCTCCCGGACCAGGGTTTTCCTCACCGTCCTGCCCAGTTGGCAATAAATACAGTCGTAGCAGCATACCTTGTAGGGCACCAGATCCACCCCCAAGGACCAACCCAGGCGGCGGGAAGGCACAGGGCCAAATATATATCCCATTTTTTCTCCCTCCTCTTTATTCCCGGGGACACTCCTTCTCCCTCGGTAACAGAAGGCACCTGGTCATTTTGACTATCCAATCCCAATGGAGACAGAAGTGGATTATAACCAAGAAAAGGAAGACTAGGGCTGACCAGCGATGGATCTGTAACCAGTCCTGACGGCTAAAGATTAGATCAGGGGAGACTCCCCGGGGTGCGTATCTACCCTTGGGCAAGAAGAGCCAGGGGATCAAGCCAGAGACTGCCAACAAAATAAAATTCAAAAAAAGCAGCAGATCCACCAGATAATTTATCTTCCAGCGGGGCATGGGCCTCTCTCCTTGCTGTAAGCAATTGTCACCTTCAGTATAGAATTTCTTTAAATCAAGAGCAAGATCCCTTGAACAAAAAGCTGGCCGCCAAGGCGGTCAAGGGCACAGAGAGCACCATGCCTATGCTCCCCGAAAGGGACCTGACTATTTCCGTGGCGATTGTATCCAGGTTGACGATTTTGCTGAAATCCACCCCATAGGCCATCAGCAGCAGCAACAGTGGTATGGAACTTCCGGTGTAGGCCAGGATCAGGGTGCTTATCATGGTACCCATTACGTCCCGGCCCACGTTCATACCCGCAGTCCAGAGATCCTTACGGCTGAGATGGGGGTTATTCTCGTGCACCTCCTCCATGGCAGCTGCTATGGATATGCATACATCCATGACTGCCCCCAGAGCCCCCAGGAGTATACCGGCGAACAGGAGGGCCTTGAAGTCAAAATTCACCCTCTGGGGAATGAATAGCAGCATGGCCGCCTCTTCACTGCTGAGGCCTGTGAGCTTTACCTTGTAACCCACAACATAAGAGAGAAGTCCTGCCAGGATCACCCCTCCGGTGGTACCCATAACTGCTGCCAGGGCCTTTTTGTTGATGCCGCTGATGGTAAAGAGGGTGACCACGGCTATAAAAAAAGCTGCCGCAATGGTCATGGGGATGGGATTGTAGCCCTTTAGCATCAGGGGCAAGAGACATTTAAAGATGATCACCACGGTTACGGTCAAAGTGAAAACGGCTTTAAGGCCCTTGAAGCCGCCCACCGAAATCAAGGAAAGAATAAATATCGCCAAAAGCCAAAAGATATGATCCTGCCTCACATAGTCGGTAATGAACACTTCCAGGCTTCCGTTGGGATGCTTCTCTAGGTTCACCAGCACCTTATCTCCGGGCTTTACCGGCATATCGTAGGCGGGATGACCTGAAAACCGGTTCTCCGTCGTCACTATTCTGCCCCTATATTCACCGCTCAATATCTCCAACTTCACCTGTTGGGCCCCCTGTACCACCCCTTCCCCCGGAACCACTTTCCCCGCCTCCAGCACCCGAGCCCTGACCGTTTCCACCCCCACCTGCCCCTGGGGCTGGGCTCCAAGGGTGGAAGAAAAAAGAGAAAGCAAGCATAAAATTGCTCCCACCAGGAACAAGGCCCTGGGCTTCAGCCCAGGGGCAAAACCCCCTTTCATCCTTTTACCTCCTTCCAGGCTATCCTTCCATCTTCTACCAATCGCTAACCCGGGCATTCTTAAAGCCGTAGAGACAGTAGAGCATTAGCCCCATCAACATCCATACCGCAAATCTAAATAGGGTAACCACATAGGGTAACCACCGGCAAGCTGAAGATTAAAGCCAGACACCCTGCTATACCCAGGGGGCCTACCAGCCAAAGGGCTGGCACCTTAAAGGCCCCGGGGACCTGGGGTCTGGCCATCCTCATGGTCAATACACTGAGGGAAGTGAGGGTAAATACGCTCAACCCTCCCAAATTGGCCAGTTCCGCCAACTGATCTATGGGGAAAACCCCCCTCCCAGGATGGCCACTCCGAATACCACCAAAGTGGCCACATGGGGTACCCTGGTTTGGGGGTGTACCCGGGCGAAAAAGGTGGGCAGGAGACCGTCTCTGGCCATGGCATAGAGGATCCTGGCGGCGCTCACGCCGTAGGCCAGAATAACTGCCAGAAGTCCCAGAAGTATGCCCAGGGAGATCAGGGCTCCTCCCCAGTTGATACCTATGCTCATAAGGGCAAAGGCTACGGGATGGGGTACATCCAACTGGGTATAGGGAACTATGCCCGTCAACACCACCGCCACTGCCACGTACAGCACTATTACCAAGCTGAGGCCGCCGATTAAGGCTGTGGGGATGCTTTTCTGGGGGTCCTTAACCTCTTCCAGTACAGTGGTCATGGCGTCAAAACCCGTGTAGGCAAAGAAGGTGAGGGCCGCTCCTGCCAGGATGCCCTCTTTAAGCCGAAGGGGGCAAGAGGGGATCAGTACACGGGCTTTATATGGAAAATTCCCGATAAAATAAAGAAAAAGATGGCAAACAGCTTTATGGAGGTCAAGAAAGCATTGGTTCGGCTCACGTTTTTTATTCCGCTATAGGCCACAATCCCCACCAGCGCCAGTCCCACTATGGCGGGAGGGTTCACCATCCCCCCCATGGGCTATATCCCTATCCTCCCAGCAGATAGGAGAGGCTTACCCCGGAACCGGCGTACTTGGCGGCAGCCACTCCGGGGAGGACAAAAATACCTGCTCCGATCAAAGAGCCCACGAATAAAAGCAGCAGCTCCCAGGTGCCTATGGCCCTATTAAAAGACGATATTCCCGGGCTTCGGTTATCTCCTGGGCTTGCTCCAGAGTCTTCCTTCTGAAAAAATAGTTAAAATTACAGCAGGACACCTTCCCCTCTCCTTTCCTTGAAAGAAACTCTAATCAATTTTAACACCGGATCGCGAAAAGATAAAGCGGGTACACTCCAAAGCGTACCCGCTCAAGGGGTGTTGGATTTAGCCCTGCTTCCGGGAGAATGCGCTCCTTAGAGCAGGGCGGGTTTACTTTACCAGTGCAATAGCCTCTATCTCTATCAAGGCCCCCCTGGGAAGTTCCGCCACGGCAAAGGCCGAGCGGGCCGGGGGATCATGCTTAAAAAAGCGGCTATAAACCTCGTTGACAGCCTTAAAGTCCTGTATGTTTTTTAAAAAAATAGTAGTTTTTACTACCTTGTCCATTCCGGAGCCGGCTGCTTTCAGGATAGCTTCTAAGTTTTTAAGGGCCTGCTCTGCCTGCAGGGTTACGTCTCCAGGAACAATTTCTCCAGGGGCCGGATCCAGAGGCAGCTGGCCCGATATAAAAAGGAATTCTCCGGATCTAACCCCTTGAGAATAGGGACCAATGGCTTGGGGTGCCTCGGGAGTTGAGATAATTTCTTTCATGGATCATACCTCCTTTTAGGCTTATAAAATATGATCCAGAGAGGGCCTCTTAAAGTATTTGCCTCCAGGCGGCAAGTCCAGAATTTTTTCACCTTTCACCATCATTTTTCCCCTCAGGAACACATACTCAAACCTTCCATACTGCACAAAGCCTTCATAAGGGTTGTAATCTACGTTTTGTGTCTGATTTTCAGCCCTTATGATGGACTTAAATTCCGGGTTGAAGATAATTATATCGGCGTCGCTCCCTTCTTGAATTACCCCCTTTTGAGGAAAGAGACCAAATATTTTAGCAGGCTTTTCTGCCAACACGCTCACCAGTTCTTCCATGGTTATTTTTTGTCCCTTCACCCCATAGGTATAAATCAATTTTACCCTGTTTTCCACTCCAGGCATACCATTGGGTATCTTGGTGAAATCATCCTTGTCCAGCCTTTTTTGGTCCTTGTAATTGAAAGCGCAGTGATCTGTAGCCACAACGTCTACATACCCTTCCTTAATAGCCCTCCATAAAGACCTATTGCTTTCCTTATCCCTTAACAGAGAAGGTATGACAAAATTTTTTAAATGGGCAAAGGACTTGATGGAGAGACATTTGTTTTTCTATAGTGGGATAGTAGGGATAGAACCGACAGGGCAATATTGGCTGTGTTTTGCCCAATACCTTAAAGACAATAACATAAAGGTAGTATTGGTTAATCCATTCCATGTAAAGAGGAGCAAAGAATTAGATGACAATTCTCCCACAAAAAGCGATAGAAAAGACCCCAAAACAATAGCAATGCTAGTAAAAGACGGGAGATATGTAAATCCGATAATACCTGAAGGAGTATATGCAGAATTAAGGGTAGCGATGGACATAAAAGACAGGTTGAACAAACAAATAGGGATGACAAAAAATCAAATAACAAGATGGTTGGACATATACTTTCCGGAGTTTAACACTGTATTTTCAGACTGGGGAGGGAAAGCAGCACTTATCACATTAAGAGAATTTCCAACGCCTGAGAAGATAGCAAAAAAGAGTGCTGAAGAAATAATATCGAT
>DRZV01000120.1 GCA_011375465.1 Neomoorella mulderi | reverse complement strand
GGTTTTTCAGGTGCGCTTGCCCCGGGTGCTGGCTGCCATGGCAGCTGGGGCGGCCCTCTCCACTGCCGGAGCTGCCTATCAGGGCATGTTCCGCAATCCCCTGGTGTCTCCAGATATTTTGGGAGCTTCTGCCGGAGCCTGCTTCGGGGCAGCCCTGGCCATTTACCTCTCCCTGGGGGTATGGGGTATACAGATAACCTCCTTTCTCTGCGGCCTGCTGGCCGTTTCCCTCGCCTTTTGGGTGAGCACCAGGGTGCGCCAAGATCCCGTCCTGGCCCTGGTCTTGGCGGGCATCCTCATCGGCACCCTGTTTTCCTCCGCCACCTCTTTAATAAAGTATATAGCAGACCCCTATGACAAGCTGCCCGCCATCACCTTCTGGCTCATGGGCAGTCTGGGGCGGGTCAGCGCCAAGGATCTGGCCATGGTGCTCTTCCCCGTTCTGGTGGGCATGCTACCCCTCTACCTTCTGCGCTGGCGCCTCAATGTCCTCTCCCTGGGGGAGGAAGAGGCCCGGGCTCTAGGGCTGAACACTGGCCGGTTACGGCTCATGGTGATCCTCTGTGCCACCCTCATGACCTCCGCTACAGTGGCGGTGAGCGGTATCATAGGCTGGGTGGGCCTGATAGTGCCCCATCTGGCCCGTATGGTGGTGGGACCCAATTATAGGGAACTGCTGCCGGCTTCGATACTCATGGGCAGCACCTATCTCCTTTTGGTGGACGATCTGGCTCGAACCCTGACCACAGCGGAGATGCCCTTAAGCGTCCTCACTTCCCTGATAGGGGCCCCCTTCTTCCTTTTATATTCTCCTGCACCTGAGGAGGGGGTGGGCATGAAGCTGGAGGTGAAAGATCTGGCTTGCGGTTACAGGCGCCGGCCTGTAATCCAGGGAGTAAGCTGTTCTGGGGAGCCGGGGGAAGTGCTCTGCCTGCTGGGCCCCAACGGTTCGGGGAAGACCACGCTTTTTAAAACCCTGTTGGGGCTCCTGCACCCCCATAGGGGCCGGGTCCTTATAGAGGGGGAAGATATCCATAGATGGCCCCGGGAGAGGCTGGCGCAGGTGATGGGGTATGTGCCCCAGAGCCATGTCCCTCCTTTTCCCTTCAAGGTGCTGGATGTGGTGCTCATGGGAAGGACCCCCCATCTGGGGCCCCTGGATTCCCCTGGCCCCAGGGATATGGAGCTGGCCCATAGGGCCCTTGCTGTCTTGGGCATCAGCCACCTGGCAGACCGCCCCTATACGGAGATAAGCGGGGGGAAAGGCAGCTGACCCTCATAGCCCGGGCCCTTGCCCAGGAGCCTAAAATTTTGGTAATGGACGAGCCCACGGCAGCTTTAGATTTTGGCAATCAGCTTTTGGTCTTGAGCTATATAAAAAGCCTGGCGGATATGGGTTTGGCCATTATCATGTCCACCCATTTTCCCGACCACGCCCTGCTCTACGGCAGCAAAGTTTTGCTATTGAAAGGGGGGAAGGTTTATGCCCAGGGGCTCCCGGAGGAAGTGGTTACCGAAAAGAGCCTCGAGGATCTCTATGGAGTAAAAGCCAAGATAATGAAGTTTAACCTGAATGGAGCCGAGGAGTTGAGGGTGTGCGTGCCCTTGGCCAGGTAAGGGCAACAATATGTACTGGGGAGGAGAAAACATGAGAAACACGGCCTTTAAGGCCATCTCTCTGTTGCTATGCCTCTTTTGTTGCCTTCTTCCAGGGTGCAAGGCTAAGCCCAGCGAGGCACCGGAGGCCCCTCCGGCCAAAGTGGTGACGGATGGGCTGGGCAGGCAGGTGCAGATCGAGGGGGAGGTTAAACGGATCGCCTCTTTCTATCCCATAGCCACCCATTATCTCTTCATACTGGGGGAGCAGGATAAGCTGATATGCAGCGACGGGGGTGGGGAGCCGGGAGCCCTTCTTCAGAGCTTTAGCCCCTCATCTGGAGAAGCTGCCCAAGGTGGGAGGGGGAAAGGGGCCACCAACGTAGAAGCCCTGCTGGAGTTAAAACCCGATCTGGTCCTGGTAAAAGGCCATGACCAGAAGGGGGTGGAGGAGCTGGCCTCCAGGGGGCTCACAGTGTATGCGGTAAAGGCCGAGCAGCCCGGAGAAGTTATGGCCACCATGGAGAGTTTAGGCAAAATTCTGGGCAAAGAGGATAGGGCAGAAAAAAAAGATATAACTTCCAAAACGGAAAAATTGCCTGAATCCTCCCGGCCCAAGGTCTATTTCGCCGGCACCGATATATTGAAGGTGGCCGGGGGAGATATGTACCAGAGCAGGTTGGTGGAGATGGCAGGGGGCAGGCCTCTGGGCAAGGACCTGAAGGGAGGATGGGTTACCGTATCGGCAGAACAGATCCTGAAGTGGGATCCCAAGGTCATCCTCATACCCCGCTATGGATGGAAAGATGTCAAGGGCCCGGAGACGGTCAAAGAGGATCCCCGTTTCAAGGACATCAAAGCAGTCAAGGAGAATAAGGTGTGGTGGTTCCCCCTCGGAACTCACGCCCTGGGATTGGCCCACACCCCAGTGCCCCCTGGGCTTGATCTGGCTGGCCAAAACACTGCACCCTGAGCTTTTCCAGAATCTCGATCCGCTTACCGAAGCCAACAAGTTCTATAAAGAGTTTTACGGCCATACTTTTACGGAGTTAGGCGGGTCCCTCTGAGGAAGGGGACCTGCCAGGCCATGCTCATCTCTTGTTGAATCTAAGGAGAGCGGCAAATTAGCTTAGGGACACGTTAAAGACTGCTCAGGGCTGGCAGCGGCATGGGTCCTTAACTTAAGGAAACCAGGGTTACGGGAGAATGAAAGATATGGAGTGCACGTTTTGTGAGCGGCGCTGTGAATTGGACACAGGAAAGAAAGGTTTTTGCGGGATGTATGGCTTTTCTCCGAAGAAAGGCGTAATCGAGCTCTTTCCGCACCGCTATTCGACAATTAAAAAAATAACGGGGCGCTAAAGCCCCGTGGATGGCAAGTGTTTAGGATTTCCGAGAGACTATATTATTCTAAAGGGAGGCAATATAAAATATGCTGTATAATTCCAGGTTTTATAAAATTTTATCCGTATTTTTGCTTATTTTTTGCTTATTTTCCTGGTGAGCGGGGTATCCGCAGGCTGCCGGGTGGAAGGGGGGAAAAAATGCCTCCCCCGGCTAGGGTAGTGGTTACTGATGGTTTAGGCCGACAGGTAGAAGTACCCGCTAAAATTGAAAGGGTAGTTACTAACTACGGTATAGCTACCCACTTTCTGTTTGTCCTTGGTGTTCAAGACAAATTAGTGGGTATTGATGTCCCAACCAAAAACAAACCAGGAGCTTTTCATCTCAAACTTCTATCTGAATTTTTAATGATTTACCTGCCGTAGGAAGTCCTCGAAAGGTTAATGTAGAAGAGATACTAAAGTTAAACCCGGATCTGGTTTTAGTGGCAGGGAGAAACACCCAACTCATAGAGCAGTTAGAGGGAAGAGGCCTATAGTTTTTGAAGTGGTGGCGGAGACTCCTGAGCAGCTTATGTCTACTGTGGAAAACCTTGGAAGGTGTTTTGGTAAGGAAGAGAGAGCTAGCAAATATAACCAATATTATCAACATATGTTAAGTAAAATATCTCAAAAGACTAGGGACATTCCTTCTTTCGCTCGTCCGAAAGTTTATATGGCAGGACCTTCTGGTCCCCTTTCCACTGCTGCCGGAGACATGTATCAAACTTCTCTCATTGAAATGGCTGGAGGAAAGAATGTGGCCGCTGATATGAAGGGAGGATGGGTAAATGTAGATCTGGAGCAGATAATAAAGTGGAATCCGGACTTTATTTTGGTGGTAAAGTATGGCAACATTACTTCGGAGACTATATTGCAAGATCCCCGCTGGAAAGACATTAAAGCAGTTAAAGTAAGGTAAGGTTATGTGGTTCCCTGCGCCACTGGATATTTCCTGGGATTATCCTTCTCCGCAAGCCTGTTTGGGTCTGGTCTGGCTGGCCAAAGCTTTGCATCCCGAGCTTTTCCCCAATCTGGACCCCTTGAAGGAGGCGGACAGATTTTATCAGGAGTTCTACGGGCGTTCTTTCACCGATTTGGGAGGGAAGCTGTAATCGGAGCCTGAGGGATAAACCCTACCTCCCAGATTTACATTGTCCAGCTCCAAGGGTGGCCTTTTGGCCGAGCCCTGGAGAGTATAGCCCCCGCTTTGGGGGCATACTTTTTAGAAAAAGGGTTTTAGCTCTTAAGGAGGTAGGGTATGAAGGCTATAGTTATGGCGGGGGCGAGGGATCCCGGCTCAGGCCCCTCACCTGCTACCGGCCCAAACCCATGGTGCCCATAGCCAATCGTCCCATTTATAGAGTATTGCTTTGACATTTTAAAGAACCTGGGCGTGGCTCAAGTGGGCATAACCCTGCATTACTTGGCAGAAGTTATCCAGGAACGCTATGGGGAAGGGGAAAACGTGGGTTTGGAGCTGCGCTATTTTTTGGAGGAAGAACCTTTGGGTACAGCGGGAAGCGTAAAAAACGCCGCTGATTTTTTAGATCAGACCTTTCTGGTGATAAGCGGAGATGCCCTCACCGATTTCGATCTCCGGCCAGCCGTAAAGGTCCATAGAGAAAAAAAGCCCTGGCCACCCTGGTGCTCACTTCGGTGAAGAACCCGGTGGAATACGGGGTGGTCATCACCGATACAGAAGGCGCAATCAAGTCTTTTTTAGAAAAGCCCAGTTGGGGTGAAGTATTCAGCGATCAGGTCAATACCGGCATCTATATATTGGAGCCGGAGGTACTGGATTGGATACCTCCGGGGAAGCCCTTTGATTTCAGCCGCGACCTTTTCCCCCGGCTTCTTCAGGAAGGGAAGCTCCTCCTGGGGGTCTCTTTGCCAGGGTACTGGTGCGACGTGGGCAACCTGGATCAATACTATCAAGCCCAGATGGATGTGCTTCAGGGCAAAGTCAATATCCGATGGCCGGGAGAGGAGATGGGATCAGGCATATGGGCTGAGGAGGGGGTGGAGGTCCATCCTTCAGCCGTTTTGGAGGGCCCCCTGCTTCTGGGGGCCTACTGCAGGGTGGGACCAGGGGCTCAGGTGGGGCCTTATGCGGTACTGGGGGCCCATACCCGGGTGGAAAGGGGAGGGACGGTAAGGCGCTCCTTTCTATGGGATAATGTCCGGGTGGGCAGCAATTCCATTTCAGAGGGGGTAGGGGTGGCCTCCGGCGTGCGCACGGGTTCCCGGGTAAGGTTGGGGGAAGGGGTGGTGGTGGGAGAGGGAACCTGTATGGAAAGGGAGGTGCAGGTATATCCTGGGGTTAAAGTGTGGCCCTACAAACATCTGGGGGCCTGCACAGTGCTCAGGGAAAGCCTGGTTTGGGGCAAGGGGAGCTTCAGGCCCCTCTTCGTGGGCAGCCAGGCCCCTTTTTCCTCAGGATTAGACCTGACCCCTTTGCAGGTGGCCCGGCTGGGGTGGGCCTATGGTTCGGCTTTCCCTCCTGGTTCTCCTTTGGGGGTGAGCCGTCTCCCTGGGGGAAGGGGAGATGGTCTTCCAAGCTCTGGTTTCTGGCCTGATGGCTGCGGGGATCAGGGTTATAGATCTGGGGGTTTTGCCTACACCGGTTTGCCGTTTTGCCGTGGGCTTTCTGGGTTTGAGGGGTGCCTGCCATATCAAGGCCGATACTCAAAAAAATGATAAAATTTGGCTGCACCTTATAAACGCCCGAGGCAGGGATTTTACCCCCAGTTTTATCAGAAAAATAGAGGGCTTGTTTTGGCGGGAAGAGACCCGCCTGGCTGGAGAAATTTTTCCCCGGGAAAGGAGCCGACCTTTGATCCCGGCTTACCGGGAATGGCTGCTGGACTGTTATCCCCAAGGGGAAAAGAAACTTTCCTTCAGCCTCCTGTGCCTAGAGGGGCCAGGAAGATGGCTGGAGAGGATATTCTCCAAAGCCGGTTTCAAGCTGATGGCAAATGCCCCCTTGAAGATGGTAGTGGACAGAAATTGGGAAGAGTGGCAGATGATATATCAAGGTCAACCCCTGACTGCCCCCCAGCAGCAGGCCCTGCTGGCCTGGGCTTTCTTCGAGTTGCTGCCTGAAGAGGATCTCATCGTCCCCTTAACCGCTTCCCACATAGTGGAAATGCTGGCCGATTCTCTGGGCAGAAAGGCGGTGAGGGTGAAGAGCCACCCCGGCTTTTGGCAGGAAGCCTTGGCCTCCCCGGGAAGGGGGTTCCTGGCCTCCCACTGGCAGCTGGATACCCCCTTGACCCTGCTCGCTCTATTTTCTCTTGTGGCTGGAGCAAAGGGAGAAAGGGATTCCTGAACTTCTAGCCACCCTCCCTTCCCTTTATGTCTCCGCCCGTTCTGTATATTGCCCTTGGGAGGAAAAGGGTAGGGTCATGCGCTCCCTCATATCCCAGGAAGAAGGGCTCTCCCCCGTGCCCGAAGGGTTGCGGGTTCAGCGGGAGGGGGGTGGGCCCTGATCCTCCCTCACCAGGAGACCCCCCATTATCAGGTTTATGGAGAAGGCTTCAGCCAGGAGGCAGCAGAAGAGCTGAGAGCCATTTTTATACCCAAAAATTAAAAGAGCTGCTGGAATAGCCTGTTTTCCCGGATGACCGCCTTGGCTCAGGATACCGGTTTTCCCTGGGGTCCTCAGGGGATAGCGGGGATGGCCTTCCCCCAGGTAATATGGTAATATGGTGGACAAAAGAAAAAATGGTCAGCCTTCTGGCTGGGCGATTTTAGGAGTTAGGATTTTGCCCCCTGGGGATATTTTTTCACCGTTATTGTATTTTTGATCTCCTTCCTGGCCGGCACCGTGGGGTCCATTTTAGGGCTAGGAGGGGGCATCATCATAATCCCTGCCTTGACCCTCCTATTGGGCTTGGATATCCGCTATGCTATAGGGGCCAGCATAATTTCCGTCATCGCCACCTCCAGCGGAGCGGCGGTGGCCTGCTTAAAGGAGAGAGTAACCAACATCCGCATAGGCATTCTCCTGAACACAGCCACCACCACCGGAGCCATCTGCGGCGCTTACCTGGCGGGGATTTGCCCTAAACAGTGGTTATATATCATTTTTTCTTTGGTAATGGGTTATTCCAGCTGGAGCACGTTCAAGCGACGCCACCAGGAACTGCCAGGGAGGGTGGATCCCCATCCCTTGGCCTTGAGACTGAAATTGAACGGCCACTATTATGATCAGGTCCTGAAAAGAGAGGTCCCTTATTCCGTGTCGGGGGTCTATAGCGGCCTGCTCTTTATGTATGTGGCAGGGCTGATCTCGGGGATACTGGGGATAGGCAGCGGTGCCTTTAAAGTGCTGGCCATGGATATGTGCATGAGGTTGCCCATGAAGGTATCCACCGCCACCAGCAACTTCATGATCGGCGTGACCGCCGCTGCCAGTGCCGGCATATATTTCAGCCGGGGGGACATTCATCCCCTGGTGGCAGCTCCGGTGGCTCTGGGGGTGCTGGCCGGTGCTGTCCTGGGGACCAAGCTCATGGTCCATCTTCCCAGGACCACCATCAGAAAATTTTTTATTCCGGTCTTGATCTGTATATGCGTGGAGATGTTCCTGAAAGGGGTGGGGATCCGTTAAACCTCGCCGGCTGGAGGTAGAGGACATCATAGCCATGTTCCTCTTTGGAGGCGTGGCCTTGAGCTCCATCCTGGTGGCGTTGGGTCTTCTGGCTTATTTTCTCGCAGGCCGGGGGTGGCAAAATTACCCAACCACCTTAAAGGGGGTAATCCTGGGGCTCAGGGAAGGGGAACCGGTAGCCCTGATAGAAACGGGGCTTCTTTTGCTCATGATTACGCCGGTAATGAGGGTAGGGGCTGCCCTGGCAGCCTTTATCAGGGAGAGGGATAGCAGTTTTGTGCTGATAAGCCTCTATGTTCTGGGGGCTCTGCTCTTTAGCCTTTTAACCGGGAAGTGAGGGGATATGATGCATCCTGCCTACCTGGCTAAAGGGGAACTGGAGGAGATAGCAGGGGAACTTATGGCCCAGTTGGAGAGCTGCAATCTCTGTCCCCACAGGTGCGGGGTCAACCGTCGGAAGGGAGAAAGGGGTTTTTGCCGGGCAGGCTGGGAGGTGGAGATAGGGGGATACGGTCCCCATTTTGGCGAAGAGGAGCCTCTAGTGGGCATACATGGATCGGGAACCATATTTTTCAGCCATTGCAATATGGCCTGCGTGTATTGCCAGAACTACGAGATAAGCCAGG
The DNA here is from genome assembly GCA_011375465.1 of Neomoorella mulderi. GTDB lineage: Bacteria > Bacillota > DSM-521 > Neomoorellales > Neomoorellaceae > SpSt-1133. Next base: position 3,312 of record DRZV01000120.1, on the reverse strand, counting down.
GATATCAGGCGGAGAAGGTGACTTTGGAAGAACTGGCCCGTATAATGCTGTGGTTGCAACAGAGAGGCTGTCACAATATCAACCTGGTCACTCCCACCCATTATGTTCCCCAGATAGTGGCGGCCCTGGCCCTAGCTGCCCGGCAGGGGTTGAGGATACCTTTGGTGTACAACTGTGGCGGCTATGAGCTGGTGGAGACCTTGCAGAAGCTGGAGGGGATCGTGGACATCTATATGCCGGATTTTAAATATGCGGATCCGGATATAGCCCTCCGCCTTTCCAAAGCCCCCCATTATCCCCGTTATGCTAAGGAAGCCCTGAAGGAAATGCAGCGGCAGGTGGGGGATCTGGTGCTGGATAAAAGGGGCATAGCGGTGAAGGGTCTTATAATACGCCATCTGGTTTTGCCCGGAGGGCTGGCCGGGACTGAAGAGGTTATGGAGTTCATCGCCCGGGAGATCTCCCCCACAGCTTATGTCAACGTGATGGCCCAGTACTACCCTGCCTATGAGGCTTATCGTTATCCCCCTCTGAACAGGCGGATAACCAGGGAGGAGTATATGGAAGCCCTGGAGGCGGCCTGCAGGGCCAGCCCCCGCTTCCGGTTTGCCCGTTAAGGGGTACTGGCAAATATTTTATAATCTATATCTGGAAATATATTGTAATCCTGTTCCATCTCTTCTATCCTGGTTTCGTCTAGGCAATTTTTCTCTATACTTTTCACCAATTCCCAGAAATTTAAAAGATGGTTGTGGGTGCGCTCCACCGCATATTCCACCATGGTGCCGGTTTTCATGATGAAGGCCTAGTCGCTGCTCTGGGCGAACAATAGTTCCCTGGCCGCCTGGTTCAAGGCCCTGGCCACCAGGGGGGCGCTTTTTTGTATTTATTGGCCAGCTGGATCATCCTTTCCCCTGCATGGTGGAGGTGGCGGTAGATCCAGTGGTTACACCTGTCCAGCCACACTTCATGGTAGCCGTTGTTGCCCCAGCTGGAGAGGCAGGGAACGGCGGGCTGGTTGCGCTGAAACATTTCCAGGTAGTCGCTGGGAGTTATGAAATCCAGGGGGCAGGAAGCCCAGGCGTGGATTTGACGAAAGATATTCTCTATAAATTGAGGGCCTTCAAACCACCAGTGGCCGAAGAGCTCGGCGTCGTAAGGGCAAACCACTATAGGGGGTCTATCCATAATTAAGAAGAGAGATATTTTACCTGCTGTTCCCGGTTGAAAAGAAAGTTGCCCGCATGGATTTTAGCTTTAAAGCTGGCCCATTCAGGTCTATAGGGTTCCTTGTGGTGCGATTTGCCCGTGATCCGGAAATATTTTATACCGGTGATCGTAACCTATATCCCTGTAAAACTCCCGGTAATCCCAGTCGCCGGGATAACCCTCCTGGGCGCTCCACACCTGGACAGAGGATTCCAGGTCCCGCCCAAAAGCAGCTACCCCTGAAGGGGTTACCACAGGGGCGAATATGGCGTAGCGGGGCCGGGGGGTGGCATATAGGAGGCCGTGGGCATCCACAAAGAAGTAATTCGAGGCCATATCTTTTCAGGATCTCTTCATCTCCCGGGTTGTAGGCACATTCGGGCAGCCATAGGCCTTTAGGGTAGCGGACGAAAAAACGATGATAGGTTTTGAGGGCCATCTCTATTTGGGCCTTCACCACTTCCCCCTGTAACCCTATAAGAGGGAGGTAACCGTGGGTGGCGGCGCAGGTTATTATCTCTATATCTCCCTCTTCTTGAAGCTGTTTAAAGGCCTCTATGAGGTTGCCCTGGTACTCATTATAAAATCTGGTCACCTCTTCGAATATCTTTTGATACATCAGGGCCAAAGGGTGAAAGGAGGGCTGGTTCCTGGTCCGCCACACTTCTCGGGCAGCCAATTCCCTTAACTTTTCCAGATGAGAGGAATAGCGCTGCTGCACCAGGGCGTCGGCCATCAGGGACAGGAGGGTAGGACTCAAGGAGATGGTAAACCTGTAGGGAATCCCCTCTTCTTTTAAGCGCCGGCACATCAAGAGCAGGGGGATATAGGTTTCGGTCATGGCCTCATAAAACCATCTTTCCGCCAGGGTAAGACCGTTTCTGTCCCGCACAAAGGGAAGATGGGCGTGGAGTACCAGGGAAATAAAGCCCTTAGCCATGGTTCTCCTCCTCTCAAAAATTTTTAAAGGAGGGGTCATAGCCCCTCCCGCTTTTGCTGCCATACAGGAGAAGAGGGAAGGGAGCCGGTCTTAGGGGAAAGGGCTGCTTCCCAGCAGGCCTGTAATGGGGGGCCATAGGGGATCGATGACCTGGCTGGGGCTGTCGGCTGGAGTGGTGACCAGGTTGGAGCGGGCTATGGTTATAAAACCGTAGCCAGGGATCCACCGGCCTAGATCCGCGCAGAAAGTGGTGCATGGCTTGCCCGTGTAGGTATACCAGTTATCGTCCATATCGGTGATGGCGATTTCAAAATAGGGGGCCTGCAGCAGATCGGCATATTCTCCAGCCAGCTCGTACACCCTCAGAAGGGGACGGGAATGAAGCCAGGCCTGGTGGCCTACCTTCCTCTTCAGCTCCTCTTTTTTGTTTTCGTCCAATTCCCAGTAGGCGTATATCCAATAAGGATCCTTCACCATCAAAACTATCTCGCTTTTGCCGTATTTGGGGGGGAGGCTTTTTCCCCCGGGTTCCATCAGGGGTTTAGCCTCTCTTCGGGGCTCCCGCCGTCACAGGAAAAAGGTCGCCAGCCCTATTGCTATCAGCAAAATAATCCCTAGGATCATGGCCGTTGTCATCAAACCCCACGCTCCGGCGAATTTTTTATTTATTTCACGCTTAGTATAACCACTTCTCCCGAGTTTATGGCTATACTTAAAGTGTGGAGGGAAAAATAAATCGAGGAGTGAAGGGATGGATAAGGGAAAAATTTGGGAGGAAGTCCCCTGGAATCTTAAAGAAGCCATAGGAGTGCTTTTGATAATGTTTCTCTCGGCCTTGGCCGGTTCGGGCCTCATCCATGTATGCTGGCCCTTTTTGCCCCTGCCCCAGAAATATTTTTTGGTGGAAATATTTCAGTTTTTAGGATTGATCCTGGGCGGCTATCTGCTGATAGGGAAAAGATACCGGGTAAGCGGCAGGAGCCTGGGATTGGGGAATCCCTCCATATCCCTGTTTTTTGTGGGTTTAAGGGTGGGGCTGGTCCTGTTTTTAACAGTGGCCCTGCTGGGCTTTTTCCTCCAGCTTTTCTTCCCCCACCAGAGCCTTCAACCCTTCGCCGAACTGCTGCTAAAATCCAGACAGCCTGAGGAAATCCTCTTGCTTT
>DRZV01000028.1 GCA_011375465.1 Neomoorella mulderi | reverse complement strand
GGGGGGAGAATTTTGAAGGCTTTTCTTAGATACGGTGTCATGATCCTGGCTATTGTAAGCTTGGTCTGGATGAAATTTGCTGAGAACTCCTCCTCCCTCCCCTCCCCCCAGGAAATGGAAATCCCCCTAGATCGCCTGCTCCGCTTCTGTCTCCCCTGGACAAAAACAGCTGGAGGTCCTTATCCTGCGCCAGCTTTGGAGATCCCTATTTTGCCGAAGCGGCATATTATCAGGCCCAGATAACTCTACCCCGGGAATATAAGGTTCTGGCCAGCGGGGCCCTAAAGGGGAAAAAAGAGCGGGGAAAAGAGATAACCTGGATATTCCACAACCAGCATCCCATCAGGGAATTTGCCTTTGCCGCCTCCTCAAAGTGGCTTATCTCCACCCGGCAGGAGGGCCCTGTTACCATAACAATGGGCGGAACAGATGGGTTCCAAGAAGTATTGGAAACAGCTTCACAGGCCTTGAGGTTTTTCCAGAAAATTTATTCCCCTTATCCCTACACTTACTTGCACGTAGCCTTTGTGCCCTTGGAAGGCTTCTCCGGTATGCAGTACCCAGGACTTATATTGCTCAACCGTCTAGAACCCCAACGCTCTGGGGTATTGATACATGAAATAGCTCACCAGTGGTGGTATAACATGGTGGGCAATAACAGCATCCAAGAGGCCTGGATCCACGAAGGGTTGGCAGAATACAGCCCCTTGCTCTTTTACAAGCACCTTTACCCGGATGTTTACAGGGCCAAAACAGACCGGTTGGCAAGGCTGGGAGAGTCCATAGAAGTACCTATAGACCTCCCTTTAGAAAAATATGGACAGGAATCCCTATACCGCCAGGGGGTTTATGCCAGGAGATGCCTTTTTTTGGCTTTTATTGGAGAAAAAGGCGGGAGAGGAGAAATTGCTCCAGGCCCTTAGATTCGTACAGGAATACTACCGCTACGAAATTGTCCCTTCTGGGTCTTTAAAAATAATCTTGAAGCATCGCTGCCCTCCCAGCGAGGAACTGTTCCCCCTGTTTATGTCCCAAAATTGAAATCAAAATTCCACCTCCAGCAGCTCCAACACGTTCTGTATCCGGTTGCCCACAGAACTCTGCTCCGAGCCGGCGAAGAGCAGCCCTACCGCATAGTTCTCCCTGTCCAGTATTAAAGAACCGCTATCCCCCGGCTGGGCTAAGGGTCCGGTGACAAACTGATCGCTGAACATGCCCGTCAAGTTTTCATCCAAAAGAACCTTTACTGTGGCTTGCAGGACCTTCACCGTTGATCGGGTAACACCGCTAGACCGCCCGCTTTTAACCACCTCCATCCCCAATTCCACTTCCCTTACACCCTGGATCTTGCCCAACTCCAGGATTTCTTCCCGGATGGCTTCTGGGCTTATGGGCCGGGCTACAGCGCAGTCCACCAGGTTATAATCCGAAGCCAGTTTTTGCAATCTCACCTGGTAATCAGGCCGAAATATCTTTAAAAGCTTGTTCAACATATCCTGAAAACGCAGGGCTTGAGGGCAGGTGGCCTCTTGGATCAAGGGCTCAATGGGGACAAACCGTTCCAGATAACCTATGACCTGATCCTCCCTTCCCCCATCATAGGGGCCAGGCTGCAGTATGGGGTCCCCTTTGCAGGCCCTGCCATCTCGGCCGTTGGTAATATTGGCCAGGATGTGGTTGTTGGATAAAATCAGGAGTTCACCCGTGTGCCTGTCCTTTACCGCCGCCCCGAAGGTGCCAGCGGTAATCTTGTAATGGCCTATGCTCATACCAGGCTGAACTGGCCGATGGTAGTCGGTCCTGCCCAGGAGCCGTATTTCTCCCACCTCCACCACATTCGTCTTCACCCCTTCTATGAACCGGGGTATCCGCATATGGTGGGCCAAAGAGGATAGGGGCAGCTTTTCCTTTACCATCACTATCAAGGCCGGTTTTCTGGTAACCCGTCCCCGGACCGATTTGTATCCCTTTCCCACCTCCACCACCTGGGGTGTCTGGAAAATATTCCTTTGATATCTACATAGAACCCTTTCCACCCTCTCCATAAAATAAGTCCCCCTGCATGGAAAAGTTTTCAATTTACCATATACAGGAGGACCCTTGGGGGTGCGATTCCGTCGCTGATCAGACCTGGGAGCTCCGGCTGGCCCTATAAGCCTTGTACATCAGGACGCTGAGGGGACCCAGGGCCAAACCCACCACCCCCATCAATTTAAAGCCCACGTAAAGGGCCACCAGGGTGGTCAGGGGATATAGCCCCAGGGTTACGGCCACCAGTTTGGGCTGTAAAATCTGCCTCAAAGCCACCACCGCACCGTAAAGCAGGGCTAAAGCCAGGGACATTAAAAAATTCCCTATGATCAGCTCGTAAATTATCCAGGGGAGAAATACCACCCCCGGACCCAATATGGGGATAAAATCAAAAACGCCTATGAGAACGGCGAAGAGAAAGGCATATTTTACCCTCAGGAGATACAGCCCCCCTACAAGCTGGGCTGTCTGCAGGCTCACCAGCAATATTTCCGCCCGGAGATATCCCAGGGATCCCCTTATAAAAGTGGACAGAAGCTCCCTGCCCTCCTGGCGAAGGGAAGGGGGCAAGAGCATCGTAAGCCTCTCCAGGATCCAATCCCTATCCCTGCTGAAGAAGAAGGCCGCCACCAGGGAGAGGATCATGAGGAACCATGCTTGGGGCATATAGGTTAAAAGGGAGCTGAGCCCCCGGACCAGCTGTTCCAGCCAGCCTTGGATAGCCTGGGCTTGGGCTCCCCAGGCCCTTTCCAGGTAGGCGTAGATCTCAGGAGGAAAACGCTCCTTTAAAAGATAAAACCTCTCCAGCAGGGAGAAGGCCCCTTGGATAAATTGAAGGCTCTTTTCCGTTATGGCTGGCATCTCCTGGATCAGAACCCTTATCTCCCCCACCAAGCTCCTGATCAGCCAGAAAAGAACCTTGGATATACCCAGAAAGGTCAGCAACAGAAGAAACAGAGAGGATAAACCCCGGGGTATTCTATGCCTTTCTGCCCAGTTCACCAAAGGGTCTATGATGAGGGCCAAAAAGGCCCCCAGGGCAAAGGGCAGTACCACAGGAAAGAGGGCGGCCAACAGGGAGCAAAAGGCAGGCCAGAGATAATGATAGATCAGAATAAATAAAATTTCTGCCATAACCAAAAACGCCAGCCAATAGAGTCCTTTAGACCGGAAACCCAAGGACGACCCTTCTCCCCTCATCGGGATTTATCTGGCTAAATCCATAAGAAATGGTAAGCGGAGGAGAGGCCACCCCTCCCCCGCCATCTATCCTACTCCGCTTTTTCTATAGCTATTTTACCCTCTCGGGCCACAGCCCTCAATTTATCTCCGGGCTGAAACTTGCCCGCCAGAACACCGTCTGAGATCTGGTCCTCCACCAGGGTTTGGATGGCCCTTCTCAAAGGACGGGCCCCGTATTCCTCATGGAAGCCCTCCCTGATTAAAATCTCCTTGGCTTCAGGGGTCACCTCCACTTCCAAACCCCTCTCTTTGAGCCGCTTGTTGAGGGCCTCCAACATACGATCCACTATCTTTTCCAGATGATCCCGGGTGAGGGGATGGAAGACGATAATCTCGTCGACCCGATTTAAAAATTCCGGTCTGAAGGTGCGCCTCAGCTCATCCAGGAGCCGCTTTTTCATCCGCTCGTATTCTTCTTCTTTCTGGGGGGCCCGGAAACCCACCGTTTCCCTCTTCAAGGTGGCTGCCCCCACGTTAGAAGTCATTATTATGACCGTATTGCGGAAATTAACGGTACGGCCCTTGGCGTCCGTCACCCTCCCATCCTCCAAAATCTGAAGCAAGACGTTGAAAATATCGGGATGGGCCTTTTCTATTTCGTCGAATAGGATCACGCTGTAGGGACGCCTCCTCACCGCCTCCGTGAGCTGGCCGCTCTCCTCATATCCTACATATCCGGGAGGAGCTCCCAAAAGGCGAGAGACGGTGTGCCTCTCCATATACTCGGACATATCGAAACGGATCATGGCCTCTTCGTCACCAAAAAGGGCCTCGGCCAAAGCCCTAGCCAACTCCGTCTTGCCCACCCCTGTAGGGCCCAGGAATATAAAGGAACCTATAGGCCTCTTGGGATCCTTCAAGCCCGCCCGGGCCCTGCGGATGGCGCGGGCCACAGCCTTCACCGCCTCTTCCTGGCCTATAACCCGGCGGTGCAGCATCTCCTCGAGGTTTAAAAGGCGCTCGCTTTCCTCTTTGGTCAGTTCGGTCACCGGTATCCCCGTCCAGCTGGAGACGATCTGGGCCACGTCTTCAGCGGTGACCACGTATTTCTCCTCCACCTGGGACATCTGCCACTGTCCCCTCTTGGCCTGGATCTCCTCCTTCAGCTTCCTCTCCTCATCCCTTAAAGCTGCAGCCTTTTCGAACTCCTGGGCGTGGACCGCCGCCAATTTCTCCTTGATGACCTCTTCCAAGCGCTCTTCCAGTTCCTTTAACTCTTCCGGAGCCGTGTAAGCCCGCAATCTCACCCGGGAAGCAGCTTCGTCTATGAGGTCTATAGCCTTATCAGGTAAAAACCTGTCGGTTATATACCTGTCAGAAAGGCGGGCAGCTGCCTCCAGGGCCTCGTCGGTTATCTTTACCCTATGGTGGGCCTCATAGCGATCCCTCAGACCTTTTAAGATCTCTATAGTCTCTTCCACGGTGGGTTCCCCCACCATGACCGTCTGGAACCGCCTTTCTAAAGCCGCATCTTTCTCAATATGCTTCCTATATTCGTCTATGGTGGTGGCCCCGATTATCTGTATTTCTCCCCTTGCCAGGATCGGCTTTAAAATATTGGCGGCATCGATGGCCCCCTCCGCAGCCCCGGCTCCTATAATGGTGTGCAGCTCGTCGATGAAGAGGATGACGTTTCCAGCAGCCCTGACCTCCTCCAGCACCTTCTTAAAGCGCTCTTCGAATTCTCCCCGGTACTTGGTTCCTGCCACCATGGCGGCCATGTCCAGAGCCACCACCCTCTTATCCCTTAAGACCTCGGGCACCTCATTGGCCACGATCTTTTGGGCCAGGCCCTCCACGATGGCGGTTTTACCCACTCCTGGATCCCCTATGAGCACCGGGTTGTTTTTGGTGCGCCGAGCCAAAATCTGAATAACCCTTTCGATCTCCCTTTCCCGACCTATAACCGGATCCAGCTTCCCTTCCTGGGCCAACCGGGTCAGATCCCTGCCGAACTGATCTAGGGTGGGGGTACGTCCTCCTCTGGGAGAAGCCTTCACCGCCCCAGGGGTGGTGCCAGGGGGATAGGACATGCCCGGGGGAGGAGTCCCTCCCATGCTCAAGGGGCCCAGGAAAAGGGTCCAGCCCTGAGGGGGCTGGGCTGCTCCTCCTAGAATTTCTAAAATTACTTCCCTTAACCTATCGCTCTCTATCCCCAAGCTCCTCAAGATTTGAGCAGCCATACCTTCTCCTTCTTCCAAGATCCCCAAAAGAAGGTGCTCCGTCCCCACATAGTTGACCCCCTGCTGCCGCGCCTCTTCCGCCGCCAGTTCCAGGGCCCTTTTAGCCCTGGGGGTGAAATTTATATCCCTGCCCACCGGGGTCTCCCCTGGAGGCATTATCTTCCTCATCTCCGCTATCATGGCTTTTAAATTTATACCCAGCCGGGCTAAAGCCCGGGCAGCCACGCTCTCCCCATCTTTAAGGATGCTGAGCAGAATGTGCTCCGTGCCCACAGCAGGGTGATTCAGGCTCCGGGCCTCTTCCTGGGCCATCTTCAGAACCCTGCTGGCCCTCTCCGTATATCTCGGTGCCATAGACTCTTCACCTCCAAAAATTCTAAGCCGCTTCCTTTAAGAACTCCCTGACCAGTCTGGCTCTACATACATCCCTTTCCCAGGGATTCATTTCCCTCCCGTATAGCAGTTGCAAATAAGAAGGCTGAATTTTAACCATGAGCTGGTTAATTTTCCCCAAAGTCAAGGGCAAGAATCCCGTGGCCACCCCCAGGCGCAAATCGGAAAGGAGCTGTAGGGCTTCTTGGGAGCTTAAAATGTAGCCATGGGCCAAAATGCCGTAAGCCCGGCCTACCCTATCCTCTAGAAAATAGGGCCTCTGCTGCTTCAAGAGTTCCCTGGCCTGCCTTTCCTGATCCGCCAGGCGCAAAGCAGCGGCGGATAGATTTTTTATTATCTCCTCTTCGCTCAAGCCCAAGGATATCTGGTTGGATATCTGAAAAAAATTTCCTTGAGCCTCAGTGCCCTCTCCGTAAAGGCCCCTTACAGCTATGCCGATCTTGGTGAGGGCGGTGAGCACCTCCCCCGCCTGTCTGGTCAGCATGAGGCCAGGCAAATGGACCATGGTGGAAGCCCGTAACCCCGTTCCCACATTGGTGGGGCAAGCGGTGAGATACCCTTTCTCTTCGTTGAAGGCGTAGTCCAGCTCCTCCCCCAAGGCATCGTCCAGGGCGTCGCTCTTTTCCCATCCCTCCTCCAGGCGGAGGGCCGGCAGAAGGCACTGGATCCTCAGGTGGTCTTCCTCATTGATCATAATGCTGAAGGCCTCGTCCTCGCTCAAGATAACGGCCTTTTTCCCCCTGGCCCTGGCCAGCTCAGGGCTGATCAGGTGTTTTTCCACCAGTAGCTGTTTTTCCAATTCTGTCAATTCCCATAAAGGTATCAATTCCAGCTTGCCCGCCACATTCGTCACCCGGTCCCGCTGGATGGCACTTTCTGCTAACCTTATCATTTCCTCTTCTTGGGAGGGAGTCATAAACCCAGGAAAAGGCAGGTGGCTTAAATTTCGGGCCAGCCGGATACGGCTGGAGACAACCACATCGCTATGGGGGCCCTCTCCCTCCATCCACCTGCTTTCCCGTTGCCAGTTAAGCCTCATAAATTGCACCCCTGCCGCCGGAGGCAATCCTCCAAGTAGCGGATTCTATCCCTTACGTCCGCAGCCTTTTCGTATTCCTCTTTGGCTATTAACTGCTGTAATTTATCCCTAAGCCTCTCTATTTCCAGGCGTACCCTCTTCCTGTTTTCCAGCTTACGGGGAACCTTGCCCCGATGCCGGGAAGCCCTTTGGGTTCGCCTGATGAGGGGGTCCAATTGGGAGGCCAAATGGCGGTAGCAGGCGGGACAACCCAACCTGCCTATCTTTTGAAATTGTTGGAAAGTAAGGCCGCATTTCTTACAAACGCGCTCACCCATAGGCTCACCCCTGCTGGGTTCAGAAATCTGATCCAAGAGGCTGGAAAGGAATTTGGCTAAGGAGAAGCTCAGTTGGGGTTCCAGTTCTTTAGCGCAATCCTGGCACAAGTACAGCTCGGACTTCTGACCGTTTATAATCTTGGTTACGTGGACTGTAGCTGGTTTTTGCTGGCAACGTTGGCACAGCATGGTTTCACCTCCTCAACTCAGATCAGACCGTAAAAGGCTCAAAACCACCGCTTTTAACATGGCGGCCCTCAGCCTATCCCCTGTAGTCTGGTCCAGGGAAAATGTCTGGCTCAGGACCGCCTCCAAAAACAGCTTTTCCCTAGGCGTCAAAAAACCCTCTTCCCTTAACTTTTCCAGAAGATCCATGGAAGAAGAAGGGGACAGCCCATCACCAACGGCCCTGTGAAGCCATTCCCGGAGCCTCTCTTTGCTATCCAAGGGCAGCCGGACGATGCGCACATACCCTCCTCCACCCCTCCGGCTCTCCACCAGGTAACCCCGCTCTATGGTAAAACGGGTGCTGAGGACGTAGGTCACCTGGGAAGGCACGCAGGTGAAGCGCTCCGCCAGTTCCTGACGTTGAACTTCCACCATTCCTGCACTGACGTCCAGCAGCCATTTTATATAATCCTCTATCTGATCGGCCAGCGTTCTTCCCTTCATGGAGAACCCACTCCATAAGTCAAGTCTTAATCTAAAAAAAATTAAGGAGCCACAACCTTACACCCTATTCCACCTGTATGTCTATCTTCCTGCCCTTCTCCTCTTCGGCTTTGGGCAGCTCCACGGTGAGCACCCCATCCTTATAGGTGGCCTTTATCTTGTCCACTTCAACGCTTCCTGGCAGGGCTATGGAGCGGACAAAGCTGCCATATCGGCGCTCGCAGTAGTAGTAACCCTTGTCCTTCCTCTGTTCTTCTATTTTCCTTTCCCCTTTTATGGTGAACATATTCTGGGTCACGCTTACCTCTATGTCTTCCTTTTTCATGCCCGGCAGATCGGCCTTGACCACGTACTTGTCTTTTTCTTCAACCATCTCGATGGCAGGGGTCCAAAAGTCCACCTCCCATCTCCTCTCCACAGGGAAGAGGGGGCGAAACCATTCCATCATCCTCTGGCGGAACTCCTCGATCTCCCTGAAAGGATCCCAGGGGGTCAATCCTCCCCGATACCTCTCTATAGGCATTTATCATCCCTCCTTTTAAAGATTAACCATATTAAGGGTTGTGGCTCCCTTTTCACGAAGAAGCGGCTGCCTTCACAGAAGCCTTTTTGATCCGGAAATCCAGGCGCCCCTCTTCAGCTGTGAGCCAAACCTCGTCACCGGGGCCTATCTCGCCAGCCACTATTTTACGGCTGAGGGGGGTTTCCACCTCCCTCTGGATGACCCGCTTCAAGGGGCGAGCCCCGAAGGCGGGGTCATACCCTTTGCTGGCCAGGTAGCTTACTGCGCTCTCCTCCCATTTTAATTCCCCTTCTGTAGCCTGTTTAAACCTCTGGGCCAAACGTTTGAGCTGCAGGATCGTTATCTGCTTTATGTGTTCCTCTTGGAGGGGTTTAAAGACAATTATCTCGTCGATCCGGTTCAAAAACTCCGGGCGGAAGTGAAGCCTCAAAAGGCCCATCACCTTTTCCTTTAGGAGCTGAAAATCCCCTCCCCTCTCCTGATAGGCCAGGATCTCCTGGCTGCCTATATTCGAGGTCATTATTATAATGGTATTTTTGAAATTGACCGTCCTCCCCTGGCCGTCGGTCAGGCGCCCTTCATCCAGAATTTGCAGCATAAGGTTGAACACATCGGGATGGGCCTTTTCTATCTCGTCAAAGAGGACCACGCTGTAAGGCCGGCGGCGTACAGCTTCGGTGAGCTGCCCCCCCTCTTCATAGCCCACATACCCCGGCGGGGCTCCTATAAGCCTGGCCACCGAATGTTTCTCCATATATTCGGACATATCCAGGCGGATCATATTGCGCTCGTCGTCGAAGAGGGCCTCTGCCAGAGCCCTGGCCAGCTCCGTCTTCCCCACCCCGGTGGGTCCCAAGAAGATGAAGCTGCCTATGGGCCTGTTGGGATCCTGCAGGCCGCTTCTAGCCCGCAGCACAGCGTTGGCCACCGCTTCCACCGCCTCTTCCTGATCCACCACCCTCTGATGCAAAATCTCCCTAAGGCGGATCAGCTTCCCCTTCTCCCCTTCCAGAATCTTGCTCACCGGTATACCCGTCCAGCGGCTTACTGTCAGGGCTATATTTTCCTCGTCCACCTCTTCTTTTAAAAGACGGCGATGCTTTTGGATTTTAGACAGGGCTTCCTCTTCTTCCTTGAGCCTGCGCTCCAGTTCCAGAAGGCGCCCATACTTTAGCTCAGCGGCTCGATTCAGATCGTATTCCCTCTCCGCCTTTTCTATCTCCTTCCTGGTCTCCTCTATCCCCTTTTTGAGCTGGCGAACCCTGGAGATGGCTTCTTTCTCCTGTTCCCATTGGGCCCTCAATTCCTCCGCTTCCCTCTTTAGTTTCTCCAACTCCCTCTCTATTTCCCGGAGTTTTTCCTGTGAAGCCTTGTCTTCCTCCTTCCGGAGGGCAGCTGCTTCTATCTCCAGCTGCATGATCTTCCGGGTAACCTCGTCCAGTTCCCTAGGCATGCTATCTATCTCGGTGCGGAGCCGGGCCGCGGCTTCGTCTATCAGGTCTATAGCCTTATCGGGCAAAAACCTGTCGGTTATATACCTGTCGGAAAGCACCGCAGCCGCCACCAGGGCTGAATCCTTGATGCGCACTCCGTGATGTACTTCGTACTTTTCCTTCAGCCCCCTCAAGATGGATATGGTCTCCTCCACCGAAGGGGGATGGACCATGACCGGCTGGAAGCGCCTCTCCAGGGCGGCATCTTTTTCGATATGTTTCCTGTATTCATCTATGGTGGTGGCGCCTATCACCCTCAGCTCTCCCCGGGCCAACATGGGTTTCAATATATTGCTGGCATCCACGGCTCCCTCAGCAGCACCGGCCCCTACTACGGTGTGGAGTTCGTCTATGAACAGGATTATCTCTCCGGCCGAGTCTTGAACCTCCTTTATAACCGCCTTTAACCTCTCCTCGAATTCTCCCCGGTATTTGGCCCCCGCCACCAGGGCTCCCATGTCCAAGGCTATTATCCTTTTGTTTTTTAGCCCTTCGGGCACGTCGTTGGCCACAATCCTCTGGGCTAAACCCTCCACGATGGCGGTCTTGCCTACCCCTGGCTCTCCTATGAGCACCGGGTTGTTCTTGGTGCGGCGGGAGAGTATCTCTATGACCCGGCGGATTTCCTCATCCCTGCCGATCACCGGATCCAGCTTCCCTTCCCTGGCCAGTTTGGTCAGGTCCCGGCCAAAGCGCTCCAAAGCTTCATAAGTAACCTCGGGATTGTCGCTGGTGACCCGGCGGGAGCCCCTGATCTCCCTGAGGGCCTTTAATATGGCATTCCGATCCACTCCAGCCCGGCGGAATATCTCCTGCAGCTCCCGATCCCCTGCCTCTAGGAGGGCCAGAAGCAGGTGCTCCACACTTACGTATTCGTCTTTGAACTCCCGGGCTTCCTCCTCGGCCCTGGACAGCACCCTGGCCAAATCTGTGCTCAGATGCAGAGGACCTCCATAGCCCCTAACTTGGGGTATGCGGCTGAGGTAGGCCCTCACCCCGCTCCTCAATATGTCCTTGGACGCCCCTGTCCTGTCCAGGATCCGGGGGACGAGGCCCTCTTCTTGCTCCAGGAGGGCTAAAAGGAGATGGGCTGGAGTGACCTCCTGGTGATATTGGGAAGCAGCCATCTTCTGGGCTTGTTGGAGGGCTTCTAGGGATTTTTGGGTATAATTTTCAAAATTCACCTTACCACCCCCTGCTCAACCTCTCTATCCGCTCTTCCAAAGCAGCCACCCGTTCCATCAGGTCCACGATGATGGCTGCTCCCACCCAGTTCACCCCCAGGCAGCACCTTAGCCTCAGCGCTTTGTATATCCGGGTCAAATCCCTGGGGCTCAACCTGTTTCTATTTTGATGATGCCCAGAGCCTCTAGATAACGTAAAAATTGGGGGGTGGAAATCCAACTCCTCTATACGGACTCCCTCTTCCCAAAGGTCGTTATAAAGGCGGGTCAATTTCATAGGCCAACTCTGCCTCTCCTCTGATCTTGAAGTTTACGGTAGAGATCCCTCTCCTCGGGGGAGAGGCTCTCCGGTATGTCTATTACCAAGCGCACGTAAAGATCTCCCCTTTCTCCGGTGGGGGAGGGCAAGCCTTTGCCCTTAAGCCTCAGCCTGGTGCCTGCCTTGCTGCCGGGAGGGACCTTCACCAGCACCTCTCCGTCCAGGGTGGGTACCGGGATCTTATCCCCCAGCACCGCCTGTTCTGGCCTGATCTTTACCTCCGTTTCCAGATCCCTTCCCTTCACCTTGAAG
>DRZV01000030.1 GCA_011375465.1 Neomoorella mulderi | reverse complement strand
TTCTCTACGCCTTTTACTTTGACCTTCCCCCCTCCACGGCCCGGAAAAGGGCAGAGGAGCTCATGGAGTTCATGGGCTTGAGGGAGCGGTCATCCCATCCAGTGGAGCAGCTTTCCGGAGGGATGCAGAGGCGCCTGGCCGTGGCCCGGGCTTTGATAAACCATCCCCGGATCCTGATTTTAGATGAGCCCACCACAGGACTGGATCCCGAGGTGCGCCGTCTTCTGTGGGAAAAACTCCGGGAGCTTAAGAAGCAGGGCTTAACCCTGATCCTCACCACCCACTATATGGAAGAGGCAGCCCAGCTGTGCGACCGTCTGGTCATAATGGATAAGGGCCAGATACTGGCCCTGGGCTCTCCAGGGGAGCTGGTGGAAAAGTATGTGGGCCGGGAGGTGGTGGAGATAACCCCCAGGGACGGCGGGGAAAAGATCAGGGCCTTTGCCCAAGTTAACGGCTTTTCCTGGCAGATCATCGGCAACACTTTCTATTTTTATACCCAAGAGGGCAGGGAGGTTTTTAAAGCTCTGGAGAACCTCGATCTTTCTCCCCTCCATCTGGCCTTGAGGACTGCCACTCTGGAAGATGTATTTTTGAAGCTGACGGGCAGGAACCTGACATGATCACCTACCGCGCCTGGAAAGTCTTCTATCGCAACCTGATGGTGTTCCGAAGGACCTGGCTGGCCAACATAATGTTTAACTTCGTAGAACCCCTGCTTTATCTGGTGGCCATGGGCTACGGCCTGGGGTATTATCTCCCCCCCATCCAGGGGGTCGACTACCTCCAGTTTTTGGCCCCCGGCCTTGTGGCCTCCACCGCCATGTGGGCAGCTTCCGCCGAGTGTACCTATGATAGTTTCACCCGCATGAGGTATCAAAAGATATACCACGCCATCCTGTCAACCCCCATAAGCCTGGAAGAAGTGGTGGTGGGGGAAATGCTCTTCGGCACCTTCAAGGCGGTGCTCTACGGATCGGTCATCCTGCTGGTGACGGCCCTGGTGGGTCTAACCCCTTCCCCTTCGGCTTTGCTGGTCCCCTTGGTTTTGATATTATGTGGGCTTATATTCGCCCAATGGGGGCTCATATGGACAGCTGTGGTGAAAAAGATAGACCTTTTCAGCTACTTCTTTACTCTGATAATCACCCCCATGTCTTTTGTGGGCGGGGTGTTTTTCCCTCTGGAGGGTTTCCCTTGGGTGGTGAGGCTTCTGGCCCAGTTCACTCCCCTTTACCACGGGGTGGAGCTCATCCGCTCCCTGGTATTGGGGCAATTGAAACCCTTTCTCTGGGTCAACTTGGCCTGTCTGGGCGTTTTCGCCCTGTTGGGTTTTTACCCCCCCATCTACCTTTTGAGGCGCCGCCTTTCCCCTTAAGGGAAGGTTGATAAGGGCGGGGGCTTTTTGTTATAGTATTTTTGCGGAGGTGAAATGGTGAATTGCGGAGACGACGATCCCCCTGAGAAACCTTTCGTTAAACCCGACAGCCTGATATGGCTTATAACTTCCCGCTGCAATCTCCGCTGCCGGACCTGTTATGTTTCTGACCGCTTTTCCCATCAGCGGGAACTGGATACCCGGGAAGCGGAGAAGTTGTTGCAGGAAGCTCTGGCCCTAGGCGTGGAGTACGTGGGTTTCACAGGAGGCGAGGCCCTGCTGAGGCCAGACATCTTCAGGCTCATGGAGCAGTCCCGGGAGAAAAAGGTGAAGACCACAGTGGTAACCAACGGGCTGGCCTGCACTCCGGAGGTGGCGGAGAGGCTTTCAGCCCTGGGAGTGGAGGTCTACCTCAGCCTGGATGGGGTGAACCCCACCACCCATGAAGGCATAAGGGGGAAGGGCACCTGGGAGAGGGTAAGGCGGGCCGCCCAGACCTTGAAGGAAAAAGGTGTAACCTTTGATATGGTCATGGCCCTGGGGAGGCACAACCTGGAGGAAGCCCGTAAGTTTATCCCCTTGGCCTCTTCCTGGGGAGCGCGAAGCGCCATATACATCCCGGTGATGCTGGCGGGTAGGGCCAGCAGGGATATGCTCCTTACCAGCCAGGACATGGCCAGAGTGCTCCTGGAGATAGAAGAGGCC
Organism: Neomoorella mulderi; assembly: GCA_011375465.1. Taxonomy (GTDB): domain Bacteria; phylum Bacillota; class DSM-521; order Neomoorellales; family Neomoorellaceae; genus SpSt-1133. The sequence goes on along the minus strand of DRZV01000030.1, from coordinate 9,804 downwards.
GCGGAAGCACATGGTTATCCCGTTTCCCTCTGGTGCGTTCCCTTCGCCGGAGCCGTAATTCGTTCTCCCTATGTGTCCTATTATAGCTGTCGTGCTTGCCAGGAGCTGGATATCATCCCTTCGGGGGAAATTCTGCTCTGCGACGTCTTAGACTTCAGAGTGGGCCAGGTTAAGGGAGGGCTGGTTGAGGCCTGGGAGGCCTTCTGCCAGCATCCCCTGGTCAAAGCCTTGGCAGAAGCCCCTCTGCCAGCCCCATGCTCTGATTGCCCAGCGAGGGGAGAATGCCGAGGAGGATGTTTTGCCCGGGCCTATATTCTAAGGGGAGATCTGTTTGCCCCTGACCCCCTATGTCCCCGGGCAAACTAAATGGAGAGGAGGGGGAAGGGATTTGAAATTGGGGTTAGATCCCTCCACCAACCTGTACTGGATGCAGGATTTGGGGGGATATCGGGTCTATCGTGTGAAGAAGGTTCTGGTGCAGCGGCAGACCCCTTATCAGAAGGTGGAGATCTTGGAACTGGAGGAATGGGGCAAGACCTTGTTTCTTGACGGGGATATCCAGTCGGCGGAATTGGACGAATTCATCTACCATGAACTCCTGGTTCATCCTGCCATGTTGGCCCACGGGCATCCCCGAAGGGTTCTTATCTGCGGCACAGGGGAAGGAAGGACAGTGGAAGAGGTGCTCAGATATCCCACCGTGGAAAAAATAGTGGCGGTGGATATAGACAGGGAAGTGGTTGAGCTGTGCCAGGCCTATCTGGGACGCACCGGCCTGGATGACCCCAGGGTGGAACTCAGGTATGAAGATGTGGCCCGGTACCTGGAGGATTATCAGGGGGAACCCTTTGACGTGGCCATAGTGGACGTGACCGATGACGTCTTTGGCCCTGCCGGCAGCGTTCACAGAAGGGAATTTTACCAGATCCTGGATAAAGCCCTGGCTTGCCCCGGCGCTGTGGCGGTCCAAGGCACTTCGGCCTTCTCAGGGGTGAGGAGCGCAGGTTTCACCCGGCTTTACAGGATTCTCAAGGACGTTTTCCATCCCATCTATCCTTACAGCGAATATGTGCCCTCCTTCGACGACCTCTGGGGGTTCTTCGTATGCCTCAAGGGGCTGCCCGACTTGGGTCCCAGGGCCGACCGTCCCCAGGCCTTGAGATATTATGACGATATCACCTGCAGGAGGGTTTTCAACCTTGCCAGACCCCTGCGCCAGGAGCTGGGCCTTTAGCCTTTTCATCTTGACAGGGGAAAAGAGATGATATAAACTACCTCAGGAAATCCTGAGGGGAGGGGGAGGAAAAACCTGCGTGTCCGGGCGCAGGTTTTTTAATGCACCTGAAGGAGGCGGAAAAGTGGATTTGCCGGTTAAAGCCAATATAATGGACGCAGAAGAATTGAGGAGGGTGCTTATCCGCATAGCCTATGAGATATTGGAGAGGAACAAAGGGACCCAAGACCTGGTGCTCATCGGCATCCGCCGGCGGGGAGTGCCCTTAGCCCAGAGGTTGCAGAAGATCATCGAAGAGCTGGAAGGGGTAAAGGTCCCTTTGGGAAGCCTGGACATCACTCTATATAGAGACGATCTGACCACCCTAACCGTTTATCCCCGGGTACAGCGAACCGAGATCCCCTTCGATATAACTGATAAGAAGGTTATCCTGGTGGACGACGTGCTCTTCACCGGCCGGACGGTGCGGGCCGCTTTAGATGCCCTGATAGATCTGGGTCGGCCTAAGAATATCCAGCTGGCGGTTATCATAGACAGGGGACATAGGGAATTGCCCATAAGGGCTGATTATGTGGGAAAAAACGTGCCCACCTCCCTCAAGGAAGAGATAGCGGTGCAGGTTCAAGAAATAGACGGGGTAGATCAGGTGCTCATAAGGGAATTGCCCCAGGAGGCCCAGGGACCTTAACAGTCGGGTTAGGGCTAAGGGGCGGACATCCACCTTATTAGCCCAGGAGGCTGATAAGGTTTTTTTATGCCTAGGGAAGGGGGATTTTATGGCCCTGGCCAGGAAAGATCTGCTGGGTATAAAGGATCTCACTCCCGAAGAGATAAACCTGATTTTAGAGACAGCTGGCCCCATGAAAGAGATCCTGGGGCGGGATATCAAAAAGGTGCCCACTTTGAGGGGCAAGCTGGTGGTGCTGCTTTTTTATGAGCCCAGCACCAGAACCAGGACTTCCTTCGAGCTGGCAGCCAAATATATGGGCGCGGATACGGTAAACTTCTCCCCTGCCGCCTCCAGCGTGGAGAAAGGGGAGAGCCTGAAGGATACGGCCCAAACCCTGGAGGCTATGGGGGCTGATGCGGTGGTCATCCGCCACCGTTCCGGAGGAGCAGCCGCTTTTTTAGCCCGCACCCTCAAGGCTGCGGTCTTAAACGGGGGAGACGGCATGCACGAGCACCCCACCCAAGCCCTCCTGGACATGTTCACCATAAAGGAGAAGCTAGGAAGGCTGGAGGGCATCAAGGTGGCCATTGTGGGGGATATACTCCACAGCCGGGTAGCCCGTTCTAATATATACGGGCTTACCAAAATGGGAGCTGAAGTGAGGGTGGTGGGCCCTCCCACCCTTTTGCCTCCTGATATAGAAAAGCTGGGAGTCAAAGTATTTTTCCGGATGGAAGAGGGTTTGGAAGGGGTGGACGTCATCAACATGCTGAGGATCCAGAAGGAGCGGCAGGAGCGGGGCCTGTTTCCCTCCCTGAGGGAGTATATGAACCTCTACAAACTGACTGCCCAGAGGCTAAAGCTAGCCCGTCCAGGAGCCCTGGTATTACACCCTGGCCCCATCAACCGGGGTATAGAGATAGATCCCGAGGTGGCGGACGGGATGCAGTCGGTTATAAAGGAGCAGGTCACCAACGGGGTAGCGGTGCGGATGGCCCTTCTCTATCTCATGATAGGGGGTGGAAAATGATGGCCATTTTTATCCGGGGAGGGAGGGTCATAGACCCCAGCCAGAACCTGGATGAAGAGCTGGAGGTCCTCATAGAAGGGGATAGGATAGCAGCCCTGGGCAGGGATCTTTCGCCTCCTCCTGGGGCCAAGATTATTTCGGCTCACGGTAAAATAGTGGCTCCGGGTTTCATAGATATGCATGTGCACCTCCGGGAACCCGGTTATGAACATAAAGAGACCATAGCCACCGGGACCCGGGCGGCAGCTGCCGGGGGATTTACCAGCGTGGTGTGCATGGCCAACACCTTACCGGTGGCTGATAATGTGGGGGTAATAGCATACATCAAAGAAAAGGCCCGGAAGGAGGGGATGGTGAGGGTCTATCCGGTAGGGGCGGTCTCCAAAGGCCAGGAAGGGGAGGAGATGGCGGAGATAGGTGATTTGGCTTCGGCAGGGGTGGTGGCCTTATCCGACGACGGCCGCCCGGTTATGAATTCCCTGGTAATGCGTTATGCCCTGGAATATGCCCGCATGTTTAACCTGCCCATCATAAGCCATTGTGAAGACGAGAACCTGGCCAATGGAGGGGTCATGCACGAAGGCTATATGTCCACGGTTCTGGGGTTAAGGGGTATACCGGCGGCAGCCGAGGAGGTCATGGTGGCCCGGGACCTGATACTGGCGGAAATGACGGGAGGCAAGATCCATCTGGCTCACCTCAGCACCGCCGGATCGGTACGCCTCCTCAAGGAGGCCCGCTCTCGGGGGATACGGGTCAGCGCTGAAGTGACCCCCCATCACCTCTGCCTCACGGATAAGATGGTGGAGACCTATGATACCAATACCAAAGTAAATCCCCCTTTGAGGCCTGACGAGCACCGCCAAGCCCTGGTGGAAGCCCTAGTGCAGGGCATCATAGAGGTGATAGCCACGGACCATGCCCCCCATGCCCAGGAGGAAAAGGAGCAGGAATATGATTATGCCCCCTTCGGCATATCTGGTCTGGAAACCGCCGTGCCCCTGGTGATAACCTGTTTGGTACTGCCGGGACAGCTGTCCTGGAGCCAGATGATCCGGGCCTGGAGCACCAACCCGGCCAGGATATTGGGGATACCAGGCGGTACCCTGGCGGAAGGTTCTGTGGCTGACGTTACCATAATAGACCCGGATAGGGAGAAAGAAGTGGATTCTCAGAAATTTTATTCCAAAGGCCGCAACACCCCCCTGACGGGCTGGAAGCTCAAAGGCTGGCCCGCGGTCACCATCGTGGGGGGAAAGGTGGTAATGGAGGAAGGACAGGTATTAGAATAATTTTCAACCATCGGGAGGAAGTCCTTTCATGCCGGTCAGAAAAGATCTAAAAAAGATCATGGTTATAGGTTCCGGTCCCATCGTGATAGGCCAGGCGGCGGAATTTGACTATGCCGGGACCCAGGCCTGCCAGGCCTTAAAAAGGAAGAGGGCAAAGAAGTGGTCCTGATGAATTCCAATCCCGCCACCATAATGACCGATGCCCACATGGCTGATCGGGTATACTTGGAACCCCTTACCCTGGAATTTGTGGCCCCTATCTTGAAAAGGGAAAGGCCTGAGGGCCTATTCTATTACCCACCCTTGGGGGGCAGAAGGGGCTGAACCTGGCCCTGGAGCTGCATGAAGCCGGAGTATTGGAGGAATGCGGTACGGAATTGCTGGGTACCCCTCTGGAGGCCATCCAGAAAGCCGAAGATAGGGAACTCTTCCGGGAGTCCATGTTAGCCTAGCCATAGGGGAGCCGGTACCGGAGAGCCAGGTTATCCATTCTTGGGAAGAGGCCAAGGAGGTAGCCCAGCGGCTAGGATATCCGCTGGTGGCGCGTCCCGCCTTTACCCTGGGGGGAACCGGGGGAGGGGTAGCCTGGAATGAGGAGGAATTAAAGGAAATTATCCCAGGTCCTTCTTGAACGCTCCCTCCTGGGATGGAAGGAAATAGAGTTCGAAGTCATAAGGGATGGGGAAGACAGCTGTGTAGTGGTTTGCGATATGGAAAACCTCGACCCCACGGGCATTCATACCGGGGACAGCATAGTGGTGGCCCCTGCCCAAACCCTGACCCCCTGTGAATATATGTCCCTGCGCCAAGCTGCTCTAAAGATCATACGTTCCCTCAAGATCCAAGGGGGATTGCAACATCCACTTTGCCCTGGAGCCGGAAGCCACCGGCCGTTACTATGTCACAGAGGTGAATCCCCGGGTGAGCCATTCCAGCGCCCTGGCCTCCAAGGCCACCGGGTATCCCATAGCCCGGGTAGCTGTCAAGATAGCCCTGGGCATGAGCCTGGGGGAAATACCCCAAGCCGTGGACAGAACCGGCCGCATTTTTGAACCCAAACCCCGCTATGTGGTGGTGAAGATACCCCGGTTCCCCTTCGATAAATTTTACTTCGCCGATAGGATTTTGGGCACCCAGATGAAGACCACCGGCGAGCTCATGGCTATAGACAAGGAGTTGCCAGGGGCCTTGCTCAAGGCCATACGCTCTTTAGATCTAAAAATAGACGGGTTAAAGATACCCTCCCTGCACAACTACAGCCCCATAGCCCTGAGGGAAAAACTGCATAAGAGGGATGACGAACGGTTGTCCGCAATAGCCGAGGCCCTGCGCCGGGGATGGAGTGTGGGGGACATATAGAAAATCACTTCCATAGATCCCTACTTTATAAAGGCCATTGAAAAAATAGTGTCCATGGAGGAAAAGCTGCAAGATGCAGGCCCTGCCCTGAACGGGGAGCTTTTGAGGGAGGCCAAGGCCATGGGTTTCAGCGACAGGGAGATAGCCAGCCTAACCGGCCTCCCCCTAGAAACCATAACCCGGATGAGGGAACAGGAAGGTATAAAGCCTGTTTTTCTTAAAATAGATGCCAGTTCAGCCTTTTCCCAGAGCACTCTGCCCTACTATTACTCCACCTTCAGCCCCCGGGAGGAAGAGTGGGAACCCCTTCCTGGGCCTAAGGTGATGGTATTGGGCGCCGGCCCCATACGCATAGGCCAGGGCATTGAGTTCGACTACTGCGCTGTTCACGCTGCCTGGGCCCTGAAAAGGGAGAGTATTTCTCCCATCATGATCAACAACAATCCCGAAACAGTGAGCACCGATTACGATACCGCCGATCGCCTTTACTTTGAACCTTTAACCCCTGAGAGCGTCCTGGCCATTTTAGAACGGGAAAGGCCCGAAGGGGTGGTGGTACAGTTCGGGGGCCAAACCGCCATCAATCTGGCTCGGCCCATAGCGGAAGCGGGCTATAGGATACTGGGTACTCCGGTGGAGGCCATAGATAGGGCTGAGGATAGGGAGAGATTCGACGAGCTCTTGAGGGATTTGGGCATACCCCGGCCCCAGGGAGGAACAGCCACTGGGGTGGCCCAGGCGGTTGAGATAGCCAGGTCACTGGGTTTCCCGGTCCTGGTCCGACCCTCTTATGTGCTGGGAGGCCGGGCCATGGAGATAGTATACGACGAGGAGGAACTCCGGGAGTATGCCAGCAGGGCTGTCAAGGTGGAACCGGAGCACCCCATATTGATAGATAAATACCTGCCGGGCAAAGAGGTGGAAGTGGACGGGGTGAGCGATGGGGAGAGGATATTGATCTCGGGCATTATGGAGCAGGTGGAGAGGGCGGGCATCCACTCCGGGGACAGCATAGCCCTTTTTCCCGCCCGGGATTTGTCGGCAGAGGTTATAGAGAAAATTGTGGATTATGCGGAGAGGATGGCTCGAGCCTTAGGCATACAAGGCCTTTTCAATATACAGTTCGTGGTCCAAGGGACAGAGGTGTATGTGCTGGAATTGAACCCCCGGGCCAGCCGGACAGTGCCTTATATAAGCAAGGTTACGGGTGTGCCGCTGGTGGGTCTGGGAATAGAAGTTCTTTTGGGCAAAAAGCTGGGCCAGTTGGGATACGGGGTGGGACTGCTGCCCCCTCCTCCCTTCAGCGCGGTAAAGGTGCCGGTATTTTCCTTCAGCAAGCTGCCTCGGGTAGATGTGACCTTAGGGCCGGAGATGAAATCCACAGGGGAAGTTTTGGGGCTTGCCCGCAGCTTGCCTTTGGCCCTCTACAAGGGGCTGGTGGCTGCTGGCCTAAGACTCCGCCCCCGGGGGGTTCTCCTGGCCACCATCGCGGATAGGGACAAGGGAGAAGCCATACCCATAATCAGGGGATTTGCCCATATGGGATACAGGATCTGGGCTACGGCTGGCACTGCTGGGGCTCTGGCCGCAGCTGGAATTCCCCCCCAGGGGGTGAAGAAGATCGGCGAGGGCTCACCCCATATCGTGGATTTCATAAGGGAAGGCGGATCTGGTGATAAATACTGTAACCCGGGGTAAAGAGCCCAACCGGGACGGCTTCAGGATCCGCAGGGCAGCGGTGGAGATGGGCATACCCTGCCTTACCTCCCTGGATACCGCCAGGGCCCTGCTGGAGAGTCTAAGCGCCTTAGCAGAAAGGGAAAGAGATGTGGAGGTTGAAGCCCTGCAAGATTATCTGGGAAAGGAAGATCAAGGTGATAAGGGATAAGCTCATAATCGCTCTGGATGTACCTACCTTGGAGCAGGGGAAACGGCTGGTGGACCAGCTTCACCCCTATGCGGGAACCTTTAAAGTGGGGCTGGAGCTTTACACAGCCGAAGGGCCCAGGGTTATAGATATGATAAAGCATAGGGGTTCCAAAATCTTCGTGGATTTGAAATTTCATGATATACCCAACACGGTGGCGGGAGCAGTCAGGGCCTTGGTGAGGAAGGGGGTGGATATGTGTACTGTCCATACGGCTGGAGGGAGGGCCATGTTGAAGGCTGCGGTGGAAGCCTCCCGGGAAGAGGCCCAGAGGCAGGGAGGCACTCCCCCCAAGATCCTGGCGGTAACCGTGCTCACCAGTTGGGAGGAAAAGTCTTTTCGGGAGGAGATGGGCATACCCAGGAGCCTCAAGGAGCAGGCCATAACCTGGGCTTTGATGGCCCAGGAGGCGGGTACGGACGGCGTGGTGGCTTCCCCCTGGGAGGTGGAAGACATAAGGGGGGTATGCGGGCCCCGGTTTATAATCGTTACCCCGGGCATAAGACCCCGGGGGGCGCCTTTAGGGGACCAGTGCCGGGTCATGACGCCAGGCGAGGCCCTGGCTGCCGGGGCCGATTACCTGGTGGTGGGCAGGGCCATCACCGCTGCTCCTGATCCAGGGGCTGCGGCCCGGGATATACTGGAGGAGATGCTGAAGTTCCAGTAGGATCCACATAAAGGGTGCGATGGCCCTCGTACAGCACCATGCCCGGTTTCCCTCCAGGCAGCTTGCGCACGTATTTCACCTTGGTATAGTCCACCGGCGCTTTACTGCTGAGGGAGGCCCTGCTGTATTTGGCAGCCAGGTAGGCAGCCATTTCCAGGGTTGAAGGGGGGACCTCCTTGCCTTCGGAGCGTATGATCACATGGGAGCCCGGGAGATCTTTTACATGAAGCCATAAATCCTCGGGGGCGGCTATTTTAAAGGTCAGGCGTTCGTTCTGCCTGTTATTCTTGCCCACCAGGATTTTAAAACCGTCGGGGCTGATGAATTCCAGGGGGCGAGAGGTGGCCATCCGCCTTTCTTTTCTGCCGACTGCCTTATCCTCCGGCGGAAGATAGCCGCTTTGCTGCAATTCCTCCCTGATTTCTTCTAGATCTTCCAGGGTCTGGGCCATATCCAAGGACTGTTGAACGCTTTCCAGATAACTTATCTCCTCCTCCACAGCCCGCAGCTGCTTTTGGGCCCAGGCCACAGCGCTTTTAGCCTTTTGATAAAGGCGAAAGTAGGCCTGGGCATTTTCTGCCGGGCTGAGGGAGGGATCCAGCTTTATGTCCACTTTGCGCCCTTGAGGATGGTAAAGATCGGTCAAGCTGGCCGAAGCCATACCCTTGGCCAATTGGGGCAGGTGGGCCAGGATCAATTCTCCCGCCAGCCGGTACTTTTCCGCCCGTCCCCCCTCTTCCAGGGTCTCCTTGTGGAGGGCTTCTTTTTTACGGCAGCGCTGTAGCTCTTTCAGCAAAAGGCCTTCCAGATGGGCCTTAAGATTTTCTTTTTTTTGCCATAACCTTTGGGCTCGATAAAAGGCCTCACAAGCCTGAGAGGGTGAGGCAAAAAATTCTTTTTTTAACCCGGAAAACTGTTTTAAATCAAAAGCGGCAAAGGCCAGGGGTTTCTCCCCTTCCCATACCACCACCGGTTTCCAGGAATGGGTATAAAGGGAAGACAGGATCTCCTGCAGGGCCCCATAGGAGGCCATGATATTTTCTTCCGTAACCTCAAGGGAATGAAGCCCTCCCCTAAAAAGGATTTCCCTAGCGGTCTGGGGTCCTATTCCCGCCAGCCTTTCCACCAGCCATTTTTCCCCCCTCCACCCCTCCTGAAACAGGGCCCGCCATTTTTCCGGGGTCAGGAGCCTGGGGTCTTCTTTATCCTGCGGGGGCGGTGGTACATAGGGCTTTCCCGGCAGCACCTCCCTGTGCCGGCTGACCTCATGGGTATAGCGGCGGGCCGCATCCACAATGATACCCCGGGAGTCCAGCAGGATAATGTTAGAATGCTTCCCCATGATTTCCGCCACCAGCTTTTTCACGGTTTTTTGTCCCAGCCCATCGTAGCCTCCGAATATGAATACCAGCACCCTTTCCAGCTCCGGCTGCTCCACCTCCAAAAGGGAGATCCCTTCCAGGTGCTTTCTCAACACCTGGCAAAAAAGAGGGGGGGTGGGGGGATTGAGGAAATTTTCCCTGGTCAGGTGTACCCGGGGTCCATGGGGAAGGCTGGAAAGGAGCAATTTCTGCACCTCCCTGCCCTTGCGCAGATGTAACACCACGGTTTCCTTTTCGGGTTGG
>DRZV01000031.1 GCA_011375465.1 Neomoorella mulderi | reverse complement strand
CCGGCCGTTGACCAGGGCCTCGGAGCTGCCCGGGCGCAGCCGTACCTCCACCTTAGGGGTGACGACCACCACCTCCTGGTTTTCCTCATCCCATCTCACCTCTGCCCCCATGGAGGTGGCCAGTAACCGCACCGGAGCCATCAACCTGCCCTCCTCGATCCGGGGCGGCACTTCCCAGCCCGTCACCAGCTTGCCATTAGCCCAGATGGAAGGCTCAACCGGTCCCTTTTCCAAGGGATATGATGGATCCGCTCCCCAGGCTACAGGTACCAGGATAAAAAACAGGAGCCAAAACATCCCCCAGATAATCCTCAGGTTCATGGAAACTACCCCTTTCCATAAATTGTGACTCTAAAAGGAATTCTTCCCCAATCCCACAAATCCCTCTTTTTAATAGCTTGGAGAGCGTAAAATTTCAGAAGTGACGGAGGAGGTTCACAAGGGAGGAAACCCTGCCCCATAGGACCCAAAAATAGCCAAATATTTTTCAGGTTTTTCTATTTTTAGGGTCTATTTTTAGGGGGGCCGAGGTTCGAGGGCGTTAACCCAAAGCGCCTGGCAACGTCCGAGCGAGGGCTTCTCATCCAGGCCCCTTGCTCTACCCGGTTAAGAGGAGAGGGGTTCAAAAAGAAGCGAAAGTGTTGGCAGTTTTTCAGGAATTTCTTGCCATATGGGTACAAACCACCTCCTGAAAAAAGCCGTAGAAAGCAGGGGCACCGATTGGATGAATTGAGGGGGGATTACCCCACCTCGCGCTCCCCCTGTTTTTTTATACACGCCCTTCCTGCTGAAACAAAAAAGCCCCTTTCGAAGCAGGGGCGGTTAAAGTTTGGGGCGTAATCCCTTTCCCTTGGAAGCTGTGTTTTGGTTTTTCTCCAGTATTTCGCCAGACAGCTTTTCGATATCTGCCATAAAAGCCTCAAAAAGGGCAAGAACTCCGGCTGCCAGGTTGAAGTCCAAGATTTTCAGTCCAGCAGCTTCCGCGGAGTACGCTTTCTTCAGCTTGACGCGCACAATGGCTTACCAGTTCTTGACACCCAACCTTTTTTTGACTATTATTGAACTCGTCCTGAAAACCAGACGAATATTTTTGGAGGTTAACCTATGCAGATGTGGCTGGAAGCAGGAGACATAAAGCTCAAGATCGCCCTCAACGACACCTTCACCGCCCGGAGGGTTTGGGAGTCCCTGCCCATAGAAGCCGAGGTCAACACCTGGGGTGAGGAGATCTACTTCGAGACCCCCCTAGATCTTCCCCAGGAAAGGCCGCAAGAAACGGTGGAGCTGGGACAGGTGGCCTATTGGCCCCGAGGCAGGGCTTTATGCATTTTCTTCGGCCCCACCCCTGTGTCGGGACCGGGAGAGATCAGGCCCTACAGCCCGGTTACGGTGATAGGAAAAGTAGTGGAAGGGGACCTGGAGGGCTTAAAAAGGGTGCGGGACGGCGAAAAGGTGAGGCTCACCAGGGTGGAAGAATAAAAGATCAGCTCCTATTGGTGCCCTGAATATGACCTGCGGTTCCCTCTCCGGAAACAGCAGGCCTCAAATCCTAGTCTTTTAGCTGGCCGGCACGGTAAAAAAAGTGTATAATGGAATAAGCAATTTAAAAAACCGTAAGCATAAAAGTGAATATCCCCTCATAAACTTAGCCAGCGAAAAACAGACAGGAGGTCATACTTATGGACAGTTTTCCCCTTCCCCAAACCTTCAGGCAGGTCTTAAAAAGGGCCCGGGATAGGGATCCCGAAAGGCCAGCGGCTATCTTCGGGGAAAGGACCATAAGCTATGGGGAGCTATGGGAGAGGGCCCATCGGCTGGCCTACGCCCTTTTCCGGCTGGGCATTAGGAAAGGAGACAAGGTCACCCTTTGGATGCCCAATACTTTGGAATGGATTATAGCCTGGTGGGCTGTTCCCATGATAGGGGCAGTGGTGGTCCCCCTTGACCATTGGTACAGGGAAATAGAAGCCCAACATATAATAAATCATTCCGATTCCAGGATGGTCATCACCTGCCGGCCTACGGGCAAATGGGACTTTTTGTCCATGCTCAAGGAGATAGAAATTCCCCAGGTAGAATACATAATCTCCGCGGGGGCAGCGGAGAAGATAAGCGGCATAGAATTCGAAGAACTGGTCCAAAAAGGAGAGGGCTGGTGGGAGGATGAAGCTTTTCTACACACTCTGGAAGGCATCTCTCCTGAAGAGGTGGGAATAATCCTGTACACCTCCGGCACTACGGGCAATCCCAAGGGCGTAATGCTGTCCCAATACCAGATAATAAAGAATGCTTATGATCAGGGGAGCCGCATGGAGGTCTCGGAGAGGGATAGCCTGGTGGTCACCGTGCCCTTCTCCCACTGCTTCGGCTGTGTCATGTCCATAACTTTAATGGCCAACTTCGCCGGGACCCTGATACCCCTCCTGGCTTTCGACGAAAGAAAAGCCCTGGAGGCGGTGGAAACTTACAAGGGCACCATGATCTACGGCACGCCCACCATGTTCAGCAGGGAGATGAAGCTCCTGCGGAAGGAAAAATTCGATACTTCCAGCCTGAGGACAGGTATAATGGCCGGAGCCCCTTGTCCTGAAGACCTCATGAGGGCTGTGCAGGAAGAGATGGGGGTAAACCTCTGCATAACCTACGGCCTGACAGAGGCTTCACCGGGCATCACCATGACCAGCCTAAAGGATACCTTGGAAGATAGGGTTAAAACAGTGGGTTATCCCCTGCCCCAGGTAGAGGTGAGAATCGTAGATGCCCAGGGCCGGGAACTCGGCCCGGGAGAGGTGGGGGAGATAACCTGCAGGGGTTATAACGTTATGAAGGGATATTATAAAGCTCCGGAACTGACCGGGGAAGTGGTCAAAGGGGGCTGGCTTTATACCGGAGATCTGGGCATGATGGACGAGAGGGGCTATATAACCTTTAAAGGCAGGAAAAAGGAGCTGGTAATAACCGGGGGGATAAATGTCTACCCTATAGAAGTAGAAGGCTTCATACGGCAGATGGAAAAGGTCCACGAAGTGGCGGTTGTAGGTGTCCCCGATGAAGATCTGGGGGAGGTGGTGGCGTGCGCAGTTATACCCAAAGAGGGGGTAGAACTCACCCCCCAAGAAGTGGTGGATTTCTGCTATGGAAAAGTCGCCAGCCCTAAAGTCCCCAGATACGTCCACCTCACCCCTGCCTTGCCCCTGAACGGAAGGGGGAAAATTCAAAAGTATATATTACAAGACATGCTAAAGGATCTAATCCAGAAGGGCAGGCTCCAAAAGATAATACCTACCCAGGTAAGGGAAAAATCTTCCCCGCCCCTTCCCGCTTCCAAATCTGCAGCCAGATGATCCTTTAAACCGGGCCTCCGGCCCGGTTTGCTTCTTTTTCCCTGGGAAAGAAACCTCTCTGGGCCAGTATTATGATGGCAAAATTGTATACAAAATGGCTCGCCACTCCGGTCCAGAAACTGCCGGTATACCAGTAAAGCCCTCCCAGTACCAGCCCCATGACAAAGGCCAGCACCAGGAGTATAGGCCTGGACCAATAGCGAAAATGGAAGAGGGCAAAGACAGCTGAGGTGAACCCTATCGCCCAGCCAGCCGGGAGCCACCGCATTGCCAAGGTCTGGAGGGCTGCCCTGAACAGCAGCTCTTCACTCACAGCGGTGATCGCCGTTACCCCCACCACATGGGGAAAGGTCAATAACTCCACCAGGCAGAGGTTGACCTCGTCCACCCACAGGTTTGGGGATAAAAATCGCAGTAAAAAACGATAAAGCCCCAGAAACATCAATACAAGGGCCAAACCCGAGCCCAAACCGTATCCCAACACCACTTCCCAAGGGGCCCTTAGAAGCAACACTGGCCATAGGCGCTGGTGGGCAATTATAAGAAGGCCCAGGAGACCCAGGCTTCCTTGGCTGAGGTATAAAAGGGTTAAAGGAAGTCCCTTATCCCTTCCGGGGGGAGGATTACTGACCAGGTGGCTTGCCCCCATCCTGGGAGACACCCTCCTCTTCCGGTTGAGGTTGGGTCCCAGAGGAGCTACCTGCCGGCGGCTTTCCAGAAGGATGCCCCTCAGAAGGTTTTTCTCCGGTCTGGGGCTTGGGACTTTGAGGGATCCCATCCCGCTGTTCCTCAGAGCTTGATCCGGAAGGAGCTTCGCTCCCTGAAGATTTCCCAGGCTGGGGTGGAGTAGGGACCTCCTTGGTGCCCATCCTGATTATCTCTTCCACCGGTATATAAAGGCTTTCGGGAAGGGCTTCCTTGCTCCCCCCTATTATCCTCTCCCCACGGACCCTATACCCCTCCTGGCCTTTCTGCTCCACCACCACCTTTCCCCTCTCCAGCCCGGGGTCTTCCTTCCGGATAACCTTAAAGGGAATGACCTCCGTGACCCAGGTCCTTATTTCCACCGGACGTTTGTAGAGGTGATGGCCGTAGATTTTTATCGTGATATAGTCAGGTCCCACCACAGCTCTCAGGTAGAGATATTTTTCAGTGTTATTCTGGAATTTAAAGTCCAAATAGCCGTAGAAAACAGTGGCATCCCTCCCTAAGGGCACATAGCCTACGGGGAGGGCGTGATTATGCCTCTCCACTATCTTCAACCCCGCCAGCAGGACGGCGTTGTACAAGGTGGAGGAAACTCGGCATATGCCTTCTCCCACGGTATCCACAAACTTATTCTCTATAATGGTGGGGGCCTCCCTGTAGCCCGCCTCAGCAGAGCGGGGGCCCACCACCTCGTTAAAGGAGATCACCTGGCCAGGGGCTACGAAAAGGCCGTCGAAAGCCTTGGTGGCCAGGGTGATATTCTGAACCCGGTTGGCCGAGGAGTGGTCGAAATTGACTGTAAACTGGGCCAACAGGGAATCTACCCCCATGCTCTCCACATCCTTAGTGCTCCTCTTGGGAGGCAGGGTTTTAGAGGGCAACCTTATACGGAGATCTTGGCTGCTCTCCAGGATGGACAAGAGCTGGGGATAGGCCGCTTCCAGGTCTGGCCCCCTGCCGTCCCGGCTGGGCACCACTGTTATAACGTCATCAGAGGAAACTCTCAAAAAGGCGTCCTAAGGCGGAACAACCAGCGGCTCGGTTAGACTGCGGAGGGAAGAAAGGAGTCGCCCCTGATCAACTGTATACCTCAGAGGAAAATTGACCCCCTGATTTCTGGCCTTCCACCATTCCCAGAAGCGCTGCCCCATCCATCCCCGGTGGCCTATGGTGTACAACTCCTCTAAGATGTGCCGATCCACCTCCACCCCCAGCTCCTTTAGGGGCAGTTCCCATGACCTACCTTCATAATTCTATTCTGACAGGGCGGAATAATATTTCCTCAGCCCGTATATCCAGCCATTCCGCCACTTTCTCCACTGTTTTGCCACCCATGGGCTGGCCGTCTAGGCAGACACCGGCAATCATTGCTCCAGGGGGACAGATCCTTTTGTCTATAATAGTATAGGGTCAAGGCTATGGTGGAAATCAAAAAAATAGCCAGGAACAGATAGATCCGTAGCCCGGGGATAATCCCTGCTGGCGCAGTCTTGCCTTCCCTCATTTGATCCCTCTTACCCCAACTTCAAGATAAAAATTATTGTTTAATGTTCGACAGAAATATTGCCTATCCTTTTTTGGATGAGTTTTAGGAGCTATCTTGAAAAATTTTAATCCCGTATACGAAAAACCTGGTTTTCTGGATTAAGCCCCCATATATATCCTATATGCTTCCTGGGGAGTTTTGTTTTCCACCGTTACCGCATAGACTGCACTGGTAAACCTTACAGCTTCCTCCAGGGGTTTCTGGGTGGATGTTCCTGCCGGTGGCGTTCCTTCTGGCGCCGCTTATGTGAATTTGCTGATACAATTCTTCCAAAAAGTCCCTGGGGTCCTTAGTATGACCCCCAGCGCAGATGACTCCAGTCCTGCCGGCAGCCAGGACAGCTTCTTTAAAGGCTTCAGGGATGTTTACCTCTGCTTTCCGGGGATAGTTGACCTTAACAAAATCAGCCCCCAAACAAGCAGCTACCCCGCAAGCCCCTGCTATCAGATGTGGGTCGTACTCATCTTCCACCGACTTGCCTCTAGGGTAGGCCCAAATGATGACCACCAACCCCCGCTGATGGGCTTGGTAGACCGTCTGGGCAGCCTTATGAAACATGATATGCTCGAATTCGCTCCCAGGATATATAGTGTAGCCCACCCCGGCTATTTTTAGCCCCGACTGCTCTTTAAGCCTGTACACCTCCTCCACCGTAATCCAGAGGGTGCTCAAGGGGTCTCTCTGGTCCCTTTTTACCAGATGGGTTTTGGAATTGAGCTTGATGATATAGGGTACATCCGGATAATCCATGCCGTAGCGCATGATGAGCCCAGCCTGAGAGGCAAAAGCACCTATTCTGGCCCGGGAAGCTATCCTAAAGAGGTGCTCGGGATCTGCATCCTCTTCTGCTATCCCGGGACCGTAGAAATCATCGTTCAGGTGCTCCACCTTTTGATCCCCGGCAAAGAGGCAGAGCCTACCCGTACCCTGGGTTATCATATCTAACCTCTCTTCAGGAGGCACGTCCAAGGGAACCTTGATATTCACGGCCTTACCCCCCATCCTAAAGTTTTTCCCACCAGCACCTGATTATGCTGATCCCGTTGGCCACCGCTTCCCTCACCACCAAAGGAGGCCTTATTAGGGCCGTTTCCTTAACGCCCGCTCCGGTGGCCTCTATGCCCATACAGCGGGCTTCCCGCAGGGCCCTCCAGAGGTGGAAGTCCTGGGTGACGATGATGGCCGAATTCCAGCCGTGTTCTTCCATAATAGCCTTGGCCTCCCTCAAATTCTTCCTGGTATTTCTAGAAGAAGTTTCCGCACACACAGCCTCTGCAGGAATTCCCCAGGCAAGGAGTAGCTCCTTTGCCGCCGTGCCTTCAGGAAAGGGGCTGAATTTGCCCACACCGTTCCGCAACTCATAGAACAAATATCCCTTAAGGGTACTGTCCGGTTGCTTCCTGCTTCATCGACCGGCACTGGACATCAGCCTGCAACCTCCAGTCTCCACAGGCGTAACTTCCCGCGGAACTCGCGGTAGGGCCGCATCAGCCCGCGGCCAAGGCGAATTTGAGCAGATTCTTTGCAGCGTTTATGTCTCGGTCGTGGTGTGTCCCACACATCAGACACGTCCACGACCGGACAGAAAGCGGAAGTTCAGGGAGAACATGCCCGCAAACGTGGCACGTTTTCGATGTGGGCTCGAAGCGGTCGACCTTTTCGATGTGCACGCCCCGAAGCTTGGCTTTCGCTTCGAGGAGCGCACGGAAGGTCCCCCAGCCGACATCGATGATATGGCGGGCAAGCCGTCCATTTTTAAGCATGTCCCGAACATCGAGTCCCTCGACCGCAATCACCGGATGCGTCCGGACGAGTTCGGTTATGAGTTTGTGGAGAAAGTCCAGCCGGATGTTTCGAATCCGGCGGTGGAGTCGGGCGACAGCGAGGCGGGTCTTCTCATAGTTTCTCGTTCGTTCGATGAGCCTCCCCTTTTCATCCCTCACTCCGCGGCGCGAAAGTTTCCGTTGAAGCCTTTTTAGACGTTTGAGCGCGCGCTGAAGCGGTCTAGGCGCATCGGTCTTGTGGTGCGCTCCCGTTTCATCCGCCAGCGTCACAAAGCTGTCCAAACCCACGTCGATTCCTGCTGCCGGCCCCTCAGGCGCGGAATCGGATCGGGAATGTCTTCCTCCACCGTAAGGCTCACGAACCAGCGATCGGCCTCGCGGCTTACGGTGGCGTGGAGGATACGCCCTTGGGGTAGATACATGCGCACGGTGCCGTTCTCTTTTTGCCGAACGGGTTTCTCCTTCAGGCGGACGGCGCCAATCCGGGGCAGGACGACGTGCCGTGCCTTTCCGGGATAACGCCTGTCGCTTCCGTCCAGAAGCAGGCGGATCGTGCCGGAGCTGTTGTCCAGCCTGAAGCTGTCCCGCCGGTCGTGCTTGCGGCGGAACTTCGGGTAGCCGACTTTTTTCCTTACCTTCAACCCGCGGAAGAAGTTTGCAAACGCCTTTTCCAGATCCCGGAGGGCTTCCTGCGGCGCCCACTTGGACACTTCGTACATCCAGGGGAAATCCGTCTCTTTGAGGCGGTTCAGTTCCCGGTGAAGCCCGTAGCAGTTCGTAGAACGGCCTTCCTTCTCGTAGATCTCTTTCCACCGCGCGAGGCCCCAGTTGTAAGCGAAGCGGGCAGCCTCGGCGTGTTTGGCGAGGAGAATTCGCTGTTCCTTGTTGGGATCGAGTTCATACCGGTAGGCTCTATGGGTCTTCATGTTGAAGCGCTTCCAGCGCCTTTTTTGCTCGGCGTCTCGCGGAACGCTTGCCGTACAAGCGAACGGCGAGGGAAGTGAGCACTTCGGTCATATCGCGCACCAGGTCGTCGTCCACTTCCCTTTCTTCGACCACTAGGATGCAGCGTCCTTGAGCCCGGAGAGCAGCCTCGATGAATTCAAAACCGAAGCGCGTGAGCCGGTCCCGGTGTTCCACGATAATCGTCGTGACGTTTGGATCGGAAAGTATTTTGATAAGTTCCCTCCGCTTGCCGTTTAGACCGGACCCGATTTCCTTGACCGTCTTTCCGATCGAAAGGCCTTGGGCGTTGGCAAATTCCAGAAGCTTCACCACCTGCCTTTCCAGGTCGGCCTTCTGGTCGGAAGACGACACCCGGGCGTAAAAGGGCGACGATGCCAGCTTTCGGCGCTTCGGGCTCAAAGACGAGAATCGTGCCTGAGGGTGGGATTTCAAACGGCACGGGCATTTTGCCCTCTCTGACCCAACGCCAGGCCGTCTTGTAGGTGATGCCGTGCTTTTTAGCCCATTGGCTGAGTTTCATAGGTATATTCTACCTGAAAAAGAAATAAAGGTAAATTATATTTCCAACTGCTGGCAGCCCCGCGTCCACCAGCATCTTGCGGAAAGTGTGCCGGAGCCTGTGCGGGGTCACGTCCACGCCCGCCAGCCTGCCCAGCTCCCGCAGCCGCTTCTGGACGGCGCGGCTGGTCATGGGGCCGCCGTCCCTACCGGGGAACAGCCACTCGCCGGAAACACCCTCAAGGTATTTAGCCAGGGCCTTCCGGGCCGTGGCGTTCAGCGGCACCTGTTTCCTGTCTCCTCGATCTTGAACAGCTGAAGCTACGGGAAAAAGTTGTCGGGCCCGGCCCTACCGCAGCTTTCTGCCCTTCCTGCTCAGCAGAAAGAAGAGGTCGTTTCTGTCCTGCTCTCTCAGTCCCTGCTTCGTTTTAATCAGTGTTTTAATCAGTGTGTCGAGGTCTGCCACCACCACCGGTTCCCCCTCCAAGTCGAAGACCACAGTGCCCGCGTTGTCTATCTCGACATCGCCGATCCTGGCTATGAGGTCCACCACGATTTCGTCTACGACCCGGACGACACCGTGCTTCTCCAGGTCGTCCGGTCGGAGGTCTTCTGCTGCCCTGTCAGGGAGCACCAACAGGGCCTGCTTTAGCTTCCGGACATTCTCGGGTGAGGGATCGACGAGGAAGTCGATGTCGTGCGTCATCCGGGGCCTGCCGTGGAAGTTCACGGCTAGACCCCCGACCAGCACGTACCGAACGCCCAATTCTCGAAAGCGGCGGCAGATTTTCTTCAGGTCTTCTTTCGTGGGGGGCTTGCTCCCGGGGCCTCCCCCAGTAACATCCGGACTTCCCATTCCTCCTCCTCATAGGTGGAAAAGCGCCAGACGCCGCGCGGGATGGGGAGCCTGCCGCAGAGCGCCAGGGCGAGTTCCACGAAGCCGTCCCAGTACTCTGCAAAAGGCGGCGTCTCCTCCGGATCCCTCCTGCCGATTACCTTCATAACCAACCAATCCTGGTTCGTAAAACCTACCTGAATTTAACTTCAGGCAGGGACCCCCTCCGAACCAGGCATACACCTCCTTTCCTGCAGATCGGCCCTTCTGGGCCTACGGCTGAAGCCGGAAGGCAGACCCTCGGCTTCAGCCGTAGGGTCTATGACCGCTCAAATTCCTCCAAAACTTCCTCCGGAAGGGGCGCTTCAAAATCGGGTGCGATGAATATCTTCCCTTTGGCGGTGCCGGGAACCCTCCTCCCCTCTTCCGCCATTACCGGAACCAGACGGGCCACCGGAACGCCGGCCTCGGCAATGATCACCTCTCTTAAGCGGCGCTGGAGGCCCTGGCTTTTAAGCCTGGGGAGGAAAGCGCCGCGCTTTTAAACTTTTCGTAGCGCCAGCCGTCGAAGCGCTGTAAAAGCCTGAAACGCTTCCAGGATACGCCCTGGCAGACACGGTCTCCCAAAAAGTTTTTCAGGTCAAAATAGCCGCTCGCACGCACAGCCACAAAACCAACATGTCTTCCCGCATACTTCCCGGCAGGCACTTCTGCCACCACTAGGTCGCCCGTAGCGAAGCCGAAGTGGACATTCTTCCGCAGCCGGTGTGCTCTGGGGAAGCCGTGCCGGTCGAAGTTCGCCATCTGCCTCCTACCGCGCCCCACCGCACGGAAGACCTGCACGTACTCTGCAGCAACCTCTAGCTTGTCGGGTACTTCCCCCACACAGCGGGCATCGAAGTAGTGGGTCTTGGGAAGGCTGAGCCTCGTCCGGTCGTACTTGGTCCGGGCGGTGGTAGCGGTAAAAACGGGCAGACCGAGCGACCCGAGCCTTTCCACCAAAGCGTGCCGTGCGGCATTCATGAAGGCTGCACCCTTGAGCGGCTCTCCGAGCTGGGACAAGACCTTCGGTACGTTATCTGCTCTCTTCCTATCCACTGCCCGTTCAGATCTCTTCAGCTCTTCCAGCCACTCCTGGAGCAACTTGTTCCCCTTGGTCTGGTTGCCCTCCCGGCAGGTGAAGGTAAGGTTGGACACCCGGTCGGTGCCGCCCCTCGACTTCGGGACTACATGGTCCACCTCCAGTGGCACGTTCTCCTTCCCGCAGTAGGCGCACTTCCTGCCCCACTTCTCCAGCAGGTACTCCCGCACCTCACAGCCGGTAAGCTCGTCCCGCTGGTACTCCACTCCGAAAATCTCCGGGTTCTGGAGCTTCTGGGTGTCGAACTTAGCCGACTCCACTATGATTTCTCTGATGGGCAGCCAGCGGAGGAGTTTTTTGACTGTTGAGAGCGCCCAGTTTATGCGGGCCTCAGCGCTCGGGGGCAGCCAGCCCTCCGGTCTTCTGCGGTTGTCAAAGCGCGGCTTCCGGTACCTGGTCCTGCGGCTGCGGCGGCTCCACCTTGCCTGCCTCCTGGAGAGGAGCTTCTCCGGTATGTCTGTGCGGTGGTGAACTTCGGCAAAGAAGACGGCTGCTTCTTTTCCTTCCGCCACCCGCACCACGGAAATTCCGGTGGCCTCATAGCCGGGGTCGATCTTGAGTTTGAGGGGCTGAAGAACTGACTGCTCGACAATCCTGTCCTTCAGACGAATGACAAAGGGGACAAGCCGGTGGACAACGGCTCTCCCTTCTTTCAAGAGTTTTCTTGCCTGCCTTTCAGAACAAGGCATGATCGGTCGCTTGTGTTGGTCCAGAACAAAAACCACCATTCTCCCTCCCTTTTTGGGACCCCTTACGGGGCTTGTGACGGGCCGAGGCGGACTTTTCCCGGCGCCCTCCTCGCCAATGTTACCGAGCGGCCTTCTCCCGGCAGCCGGGCTACAGCACGCCACCGTTCCGCAACTCATAGACAAATATCCCGCTGGGATACTGTCCGGTTGCTTCCTGCTTCACCGACCGGCACTGGACATCAGCCTGCAACCTCCAGTCTCCACAGGCGTAAGTAACTTCCCGCAAAAACTCGCGGTAGGGCCGCATCAGCCCGCGGCCAAGGCGAACTTGAGCAGGTTCTTTGCGGCGTTTACGTCTCGATCGTGCGGTTGGCCTTTACATTTCTCGCTT
>DRZV01000034.1 GCA_011375465.1 Neomoorella mulderi | reverse complement strand
CTGGGAGAGGCTGAGGGAGGTGGTGGAAATCGTGCGGCCTTCCTTGGCCATGGACATCATGGTTTACACCCCCCAGGAGATGAGGAGCTTGGAAGATAACCTCCTTTTTCCAGGAAAGAGATTTTGAAGAAGAGGAAGGTCCTCTATGAAAAAGGCGGATAAATGGTTTGAATTCTCCTTGGACGATCTGGACTCCGCCGCCATAAATGCTCAAAGCGGGTAAATACCACAAGGTGTACTTTTTTGCCCATCAGGCAGCAGAAAAGGCCCTTAAGGGCTTTTTGCTTACCAGGGGATTTATCTCCCCTAAAATCCATAATCTGATAGATCTGGTGAACCTCTGCGTCAGGTACGACAGCTCTTTTGCTGAATTTTTACCCCAGGCCCGCCTCTTAAATCAGTTCTACCTGCCCACCCGGTATCCCGGGGTCCTGCCGGGAAACCCCCTTCTGGAGGTGGATAAGGGAACAGCAGAAGAGGCTTTAGGTTGGGCCAAGGGCATTTTTGCTTATTGCAAGAAAATGGGCCTGGCCGGATAGCGAACCACGGGCCTTCAAGGCTGAGGAGAATTGCGGTATAACTACAGGTGTCGTATAATGGAGAAAGATTTCGCTCCAAGCAAGCTACATCCTTGCGGTTACCGCGTAGTATCGCTACCCCATTTTGGGGCCCGGGGTGAGGGTGGAGTTCAGGGGAATCCTTGGTAAGGGGCAGGGGAAAGAAACCTAGACCTTCAAGTTGAAGGTTCGGCATCCCAAGCCCTTTTGTAAATCCTAAAGGGAAGATAGGGGGGGGAAGGATGTTGGTGATAAAACCGCCCCCTGTCCTGGAGGGCATTATAAAGCCGCCTGGGGATAAGTCCATATCCCACAGGGCAGCCATAATAGGGGCGCTGGCTTCCGGCACCAGCTATATAGAGGGCTTTCTGGAGAGCGCCGATACCCTGAGCACCTTGAAGTGCATGAAGGCCCTGGGGGCGGAAATAGAGGGACCCCAGGAAGGGCGGCTGGTCATAAAGGGCCAGGGGCTTCAGGGTTTGCGGGAGCCGGAAGACGTGCTGGACGCTGGCAACGCCGGCACCACCATGAGGCTTCTGCTGGGGGTGCTGGCAGGTCAACCCTTTTACAGCGTCATAACCGGGGATCAATCCCTGAGGAGGCGGCCTATGGGGAGGGTCACCCGCCCTCTCCAGCAGATGGGGGCCCAGGTTTGGGGAAGACAGGATGGGGAACTGCCCCCCCTGAGTCTCCGCGGGGGCCGGCTGAAGGGAATCCAATACACCCTGCCCGTGGCCAGCGCCCAGGTAAAGTCGGCCCTCTTGCTGGCAGGGCTGTTCGCCTCCGGTCCCACCACTGTTATAGAGCCTATCCCCAGCAGGGACCATACGGAGAGGATGCTCAAGGCCGCCGGGGCCCCCATCACCCGGCAGGATAACGCCATAACCATAGAAGGGGCCTGCCGCCTTTGCCCCCTTTCCCTGGAGGTGCCGGGAGATATATCTTCTGCGGCTTTTTTCCTGGTAGCGGGATGTATCCATCCCCGGGCCCGGATACAATTGCTGGGGGTAAACCTGAATCCCACCCGGGCCGGAATCTTAGAGGTGTTGGAAAAAATGGGAGCGGAGATAAAGATAAAGAACATAAGGGAGAGCAGCGGAGAAGAGATAGGGGATCTGGAGGTATCCAGCAGTGCCTTGGAAGGGGTGGAAATAGGGGGCAGCCTCATACCCCGGCTTATCGACGAGATCCCGGTCCTGGTGGTGGCCGCTTCCGTGGCCAGGGGCAGGACGGTGATCAGGGATGCAGCCGAACTGAGGGTCAAGGAGAGCAACCGTATAGATCTTCTGGCCCTGGAATTGAACAAGATGGGGGCCCAGGTCTACCCTCAACCCGACGGCTTCATTGTGGAGGGGTCCGGAGGTGAGCCCCTGAAGGGAGCAGAAGTGGATAGCCATGGGGACCACCGCCTGGGCATGGCCCTGGCCGTGGCTTCCCTGGTGGCCCGGGGGGAGAGTACCATCCTGAACAGCCGCTGTATAGGCGTATCTTATCCCGCTTTCCCCCGCGATCTGGCCCGCCTGGGGGTGGAGGTAAGGGAAGGGAATTGAGGATAAAGGGAAATATAGCCATAGATGGTCCTGCTGGAGCTGGTAAGAGCACAGTGGCCAAGCTCATAGCCCAGAGGTTGGGTTACGTCTATGTGGATACGGGGGCCATGTATAGGGCCCTTACCTGGAAGGCTCTGGAAAGGGGCATTTCTCCCCAGGACGAAGAGGGCTTGCTGTGCTTGCTGAGGAAGATAGACTATCGCCAGGAGTTCAACCCCGACGGGAGCATAAGGGTATATTGGGGGGATAAAGACATAACCCGGCTTATAAGGGGGGAAAAGGTGACGGAAAATGTCTCCACTGTGGCCCAGCACCCGAGGGTGCGCCAGGCCCTGGTGGGCCTCCAAAGAGAAATGGCCCGCACAGACCGGGTGGTCATGGACGGGAGGGATATAGGCACCAATGTATTGCCCGATGCCCCTTATAAGTTCTTCCTCACCGCTTCTTTAGAAGAGAGGGCCAAGCGCCGTTACCTGGAGCTCCTATCCCAGGGGGAAAAGGTGACCCTGGAAGAAGTCAAAAGGGACATAGCCCGGAGGGACGAAAGGGATAGCCAGAGGCCTGTTGCTCCCCTCAAACCCGCAGCTGACGCCGTCATAGTGGATACCACCCACATGAATCCCGAAGAGGTGGTGGATTTCATGCTGGAGAAGATTAAGGAGAGGTCCCTAAAAGCCCGAGATTGAATTGGGGGGAGGAGCCCGTGTTCTATCAGGTAGCCAAATTTATATGCTATTTATTTTTAAAGTTCATATGCCGATGGGAAGTCAAAGGACGGGAAAAGTTTCCCCTAAAAGGGCCGGTAATAGTAGTGGCCAACCATGTGTCCTACCTGGATCCTGTGGTGGTGGGGGTTGCCTGTCCCAGGAGGGTCCATTTCATGGCCAAGGAGGAGCTCTTCCACGTCCCCTTCTTGGGCTGGATCATAAAAAAGCTCCACGCCTTTCCCGTGCGCAGGGAAAAGAGCGATCGCCTGGCCCTAAAAACGGCCCTGGAGATTTTACGCCGGGGAGAGGTTCTGGGGATCTTCCCCGAGGGGACCCGCTCCAAGACGGGAGAGCTGGGCCCCTTGCAGCCTGGGGCCGCTTCTTTAGCCCTGAAGATCGGGGCCACCATCCTGCCCGTGGCGGTCAAAAATACCAACAGATGGCTTAAGGGACGCATAGAAGTGATTTTCGGCGATCCCCTTCAGGTGGGACCCGCTAATCCCGTCACCCCCCAGCAGGTGGAAGATCTTACCCGGCTTATACATAACTGCCTTAAAAATCTTTTAAACTTGTAGGATTTTTGCGATTGAAGGAGGAATTTAATCCTTCTTTTCGAAAAAAATATACCAGGGGGATAAGAAGGATCTCTGGGAGAGGCAGATCACCAGTGGAAGTCATAGTGGCCCCCCATGCGGGGTTCTGCTTTGGAGTGGAAAGGGCAGTGAAAATTGCCCGGGAAGCCCCCAAGCCTGTAGCCACCCTGGGCAAGCTCATCCACAATCCCCAGGTGGTGGAACAGCTGGCCCGGGAGGGCATATACCCCGTAGCCTCCCTGGAGGAGGTGCGCCATGGCCGGGTAATCATCCGCTCCCACGGTGCGCCTCCGGAGGTGCTGGCCCGGGCCCGGGAATTGGGCCTAAAGATCATAGACGCCACCTGCCCTTACGTGGCCAGGGCCCAGCGGCTGGCCAGCACTCTGGCTGCCAAGGGGTACGAAGTGGTCATCTTCGGAGATCCCTCCCATCCCGAGGTTCAGGGATTGAAAGGGTGGGCCAGGGATAAGGGCGTAGTGGTGTCCTCCCGGGAAGAAGCCCTGTCCCTCCCCCACCGCCCCAAACGGGCCCTGATTTCCCAGACCACCCAGCCGGAAGAGAAGCTGGAGGAGATAGCCGCCATCTTGAAGGAAGAGAGCGGGGAATTGAGGGTATACAATACCCTCTGCCGCACTACCCACCAAAGGCAGAAGGCGGCTTTAGAGCTGGCCCTTCAGGTGGATGTGATGGTGGTGGTGGGGGGCAGGGAGAGCGCCAATACCAGACACTTGGTGGAGATCTGCCGCAGTACCGGTACCCCCACTTATCATATCGAAACTGCAGGGGAACTGCAGAGTTGTTGGTTTAAAAATGCCCGGAGGGTCGGGATAACTGCTGGCGCCTCGACCCCAGCGTGGATTATCGAGGAGGTAGTGGTAATGTTGTCTGAACAGGAAAAGAAGGATATCCATCAAGAGGGAGAAGAAGAGCAGGCTTCTGCCCTGGTTTCCGCCGAGGTTGAGGCCCCAACCTCCTCCGACGGGGGAATTGAGTCTCACCCCTTACCCAGGTTGCGGCGGGGAAAAATTTTGAGCGGAGTAGTGGTGCAGATAACCGATAACGAGGTTCTGGTGGATATAGGCGGCAAGGGGGAAGGGGTGATACCTCTAGAAGAGCTCAGCCATAGAAAAATAACCGACCCCCGGGAAGTAGTCTCGGTGGGGGATACTATACAGGTCATGGTGCTGAGGCCAGAGGACGAAGAGGGGAGGCCGATCCTTTCCAAACGCCGGGCCGACAGGATAGAGGCCTGGAATAAATTAGAAGAAGCCCTGGCCAACGGCACAGAAGTGCAGGGAGAGGTAATAGAAGTGGTAAAAGGCGGCCTCCTGGTGGATGTGGGGGTGAGGGGGTTTGTACCTGCCTCCCTTCTGGAAATGAGCTATGTCCCCGACCTGAGCCCCTATGTGGGGAAAACCCTCCGCCTCAAGGTGGTGGAACTGGACCGCAGCAAAAACAAGGTAATCCTATCCCACAGGGCGGTGCTGGAGGAGGATCTGGCCAGACAGAGGGAAGCCACCTGGGCCAGCTTGGAAAAAGGCCAGGTGCGCAAGGGCATAGTGAGGAGATTGACCAATTTCGGGGCTTTTGTGGATCTAGGAGGGGTTGACGGCCTCCTCCACATCTCGGAGATATCCTGGGGCCGGATCGATCACCCGGGCGAAGCCCTGGAGGAAAACCAGGAAATAGAAGTGGTGGTCCTGGACGTAAATCGAGAAGAAGGCAGGATATCCCTGGGCAGGAAACAGCTCCTCCCCAATCCTTGGGACACGGCAGCAGAACGCTATCCGGTAGGTTCCATAGTCCAGGGCAAGGTGCTGCGCCTGGCTCCCTTCGGGGTTTTCGTGGAAGTGGAGCCGGGTATAGAGGGGCTGATCCACATATCCCAGCTGGCCGACCGCCACGTGGAAAGGTGCGAAGAGGTGGTGCAGCCTGGAGACGTGATCCCCGTAAAGGTGCTGGGGGTTGACCCGGAGGCCCAGCGCATGAGCTTGAGCTTGAGGCAGGCCTTAAAGGAGAAAAGCAAGAGGGAAAACCGTCAGCCCGCCAGGAGGGAGGAGGAAGAAGAGACGAATTCAGGGGCCACAGTCACCCTGGGGGAACTCTTCGGGGATCTTTTAGAAGAGACCAAGGAGAAGCTTTAAGACAAAGCCAAAGGCGGCCGCAAGGCCGCCTTTCATGGTATAAACCCCATCTTCCTGGGAAAATCTAAACCCAGGAGGTGAAGGATCATGATGGGGTATACCTTGGGAGTCTTTCTGGTGGTGGCAGTGTTTCTGCTGATCTATTTTGGCCTAGCCCATAGGGTCCTGGATAGGCTCTATCTAAGCGATAAGGCTGCCCTCCTCTTGGGGGCCATGATATTGGGCAGTTTTATCAATATCCCCTTGAGCTCGGGGAGGGTGGTCTCCTCCCTAAATGTGGGGGGCGCCCTTCTGCCCTTAGGTTTAGCCGTATATATCCTCTACCGGGCAGGTACCGCCTGGGAGATCTGGAGGGCTATTCTCAGCGGTATAGCCACCGCCGCAGTCCTTTTCGGCCTCACTTTGCTGACCCGGGGCCGGGAGGCCTGACACGTGACCGGCTTGAATCTGTTGGAGATCCCCTTTTCTATTACCCTTTGATAGCAGCCCTGGTTGCCTATGGGGTGGGACGTTCCCGGAGGGCAGCCTTTGTGGGAGCTATTCTGGGGGTATTGCTTTTGGACCTGGCGGATCTGGTGTACTACTTGACCTAGGGGATAAGGGGAAGAGTGGCCTTCGGGGGAGCAGGGGTAGTAGACATAACCTTTATAGCCCCGGTGCTGGCCGTGGCCCTGGCGGAGGTCATAGGGGAGACCAGGGAAAGGCTACAGGGCGGCCCGGGAGGGGAGGGACGATCCCCTTCCCTTTTAAAAAATTTAAAAGCTCCCCTTAAGCCCTTTCTAGGGGGAAAGGAGGACAAAGGCTCCGATGGGTAGACAGAGAAAGGATATCAATTGGGTGGGGCTCTGGTTTTTGGCCCTTCTGGTTCTCGGGCTTATGGGATCAACCCTGGCATACCACTGGTGGGCCAGGAAGCATGTTTCCAGCTATTCCTGGAAATTTATAGGGGTAAAGCAGCATACCGAAGGTCCCTATTCTGTACTTGTGGATGAGCAGGGTAACGTCCTGGACATGATGGCCCGCAAAGTGTATATAGGCGATGAATTCATCTCCTCCGACAACCGCAGGTACCGGGTCATGAAAATAGAAGGAAACCGGGCCATCTGCCGGGAGGTGGGCCTGGAACCTCCCCCCTTCCCTTGACTTTATCGATAAGGGAGAGGGCTGTACAGGCGGGCAGAAGCCAGACCGTAGGTATTTACCATTCCCATGATGATGAATCCTATGTGCCTTCCCAGGGCACGGAGAGCATCCCTGGAAGAGGGGGGTGCTCCAGGTGGGGGAGACCTTAGCCCAGCGCCTGCGGGGCATGGGGCTGACCGTGCATCACGATCTCACCTCCCATGCCCCCCATGACGATGCCGCTTACCGCCGTTCCCGGCGTACTGCAGTAGAGCTGCTGAAAAAAGGAGCTGCGGCCCTATTCGATATTCACCGGGATGGGGTCCCTGACCCTGTCTTCTATGAGCGCACCATCCATGGCCAGAAGGTGACTTCTTTACGGTTTGTGGTAGGCAGGGAGAACCAGAATATGCAGTCTAATCTAGATTTTGCCAAAAGGTTAAAGGCCGAGGCCGATTCCCGCCACCCCGGGCTGATTAAAGGTATCTTCTTGGGGGCTGGGGATTATAACCAGGATCTATGCCCTCGGTCCGCCCTTTTAGAGGTGGGCACTTACACCAACACTTTGGAAGAGGCCCAGAGGGGCATCGCCCTCTTCGCCGATGTCGTCCCCCCTGTTCTGGGGATCCCGGTTCAACCCGCGGCTGCCCAGACACCCAGCACCAAGGCGGACTGGAAGGGGATATTTTACATCCTGCTGGCTCTGCTGCTGGGAGGAGGTATTTATCTCCTGATAGCCAGCGGCGGCTGGGATAAGGCCTGGGAAAGGCTGAGGCATTTCACCACGGTGGAATGGGGGGATATCTGGGGACTTCAGGGCCGAAAGCCTCTGCCAAGGCGGGAGGATCGATCCCCAGAAGGGGAAGAGCA
The DNA here is from genome assembly GCA_011375465.1 of Neomoorella mulderi. Classification (GTDB taxonomy): domain Bacteria; phylum Bacillota; class DSM-521; order Neomoorellales; family Neomoorellaceae; genus SpSt-1133. The sequence continues at coordinate 4,435 of DRZV01000034.1, read as the reverse complement.
AAAAAATGAAGGGGAGTAAAAAGCAGGAGCCAGCTCCTGCTTTTTAACTTGGCCCTCCTTGACGGATAAAGGCGGATATCGGATAATTGAAGCGTAGAAAGCAGAATGGAGGTAAACGGTGAGAAGACCTCTGGTGGCCATTGTGGGGCGCCCCAATGTGGGCAAGTCCACCCTCTTCAACCGGCTGGTGGGGGGGAGGATCTCCATTATCGACGACGAGCCGGGGGTTACCCGGGATAGGATCTATGGGGAGGTGGAATGGCGAGGCCGCACCTTTACCTTGGTGGATACCGGCGGATGGATGGGCACGCAGGGGGACGTCATAACCCGGCAGGTTAAGCGGCAGGTAGAACAGGCCCTCCAGGAGGCTGACCTCATACTGATGGTGGTGGATCAAAAGGAGGGCTTGCTTCCAGAAGACGAGGAGATGGCCAAGATGGTGAGGCGCCAGAACAAACCGGTAATACTGGTGGTCAACAAGGTGGACGATTTTTCCAGTTTTTCTGGCGCTGAGTTTTATTCCCTGGGATTGGGGGATCTTTTTCCCGTCTCCGCCCTTCACGGCCTAAATACAGGCGATCTCCTGGACAAGATCCTAGAACTGCTGCCGGAGGAAAGGGAAGGGGAAGGCAAACCGGAGCCCGTATTGAAAATAGCCGTTGTGGGACGCCCCAATGTGGGGAAGTCCTCTCTGGTAAACCGCCTTTTGGGGGAAGACCGGCTCATAGTCACCCCTGTACCCGGAACCACCCGGGATGCGGTGGATACGCCCATATATTACAAAGGACAACCCCTCCTCTTTATAGACACGGCAGGCATAAGACGCAAAAGCCGGGTGAAGGAACCCCTGGAATACTACAGCGTGAAGAGGGCCCTGAAGGCCATTGAAAGATCAGACGTGGTCCTCCTGGTGTTGGACGGGGTGGAGGGGGTTACGGAGCAGGATAAAAAGATAGCAGGTTTTGCCCATGAAAGGGGCAAGGGGTCGGTAATCCTGGTGAACAAGTGGGATCTGGTGGAAAAGGACGCCCACACAGCCCAGCGCTATGAAGAAGCCATAAGGCACGAACTCTATTTCCTCCACTATGCCCCTATACTCTTCATCTCCGCCCTCACGGGCCAGAGGGTGAACAGGGTTTTGCCCACAGTGCTGGAAGTGGGGGATCAACACGGCAGGTGGATCTCCACCGGCTTGCTGAACAGGGTGGTGCAGGAGGCGGTGGCCTTAACCCCTCCCCCTTCCCTGAGCGGCAAAGAGGTGAGGATTTTTTACGCCACTCAGGTCAAGACGCGTCCTCCCACCTTTCTTTTTTTTACCAACCGCCCGGAAGATATCCATATCTCCTACCGGCGCTATTTAGAAAATTTTCTGCGGCAATACTTCGGTTTTGAAGGGACCCCCTTGCGCCTTATCTTCCGGGAGAGATAACAACAAAAGGAGGTTTGAACATGTGGTTTTTTTTGCTGCTGCTGGCGTACCTTTTGGGGTCTTTCCCCACCGCCCATGTGATCAGCTGGTATTTCTACGGCGTGGATATCAGGAGGAGGGGAAGCGGCAATGTGGGCGCCACCAATGTGCTGAGGACTTTGGGCCCCCTTCCCGGTTTTCTGGTATTGGCGGTGGACATATGGAAAGGGGTCCTGCCGGCATGGCTGGGCCTAAAATACGGTTGCCCCTGGTTAGCGGCAGGCGCTGGCTTGGCTGCCCTGGTGGGCCATAACTGGTCCATCTTCTTGGGATTTCAAGGGGGAAAGGGGGTGGCCACCGCTGCGGGAGCGGTGCTCATCATGGCGCCTAAAATTTTACTGGTGCTTTTGCTGATATGGCTTCTGGTGGTCCTCCTTTCCCGTTACGTTTCCCTGGGGTCTATAACTGCCGCCTTCCTTGCCCCTTGGCTTTTGATCTTCACCGGCCAACCCCCCTATGTTCTCTACGGTATAATAGCGGCCGTTATAATCATGTGGAGGCATTACCCCAACATAAAGAGGCTCCGGGCAGGTACAGAACACCGCCTGGGGGAGCGGCTTTAATGAAGATAGCCGTGGTGGGAGCGGGGAGCTGGGGTACAGCCCTGGCCCTGGTTTTGGCCCGCAAGGGCTTAAGGACCACGCTATGGTGTAGAAGAAGGGAACTGGAAGAGGAGATAAAGGAAACCCGGCAGAATTCCTATTATCTGCCCCAGATCCATATCCCACCCCAGGTCACCCCCACTTCGGATTTGGAAGAAGCGGTGAGGGGGTGCCAGGTGGTGGTCTTAAGCGTCCCTTCCCAGGCGGTGAGGGAGCTGGGAAGGAGATTGAAGCAGGCTTTACCCGGCGATATCCTCCTGGTGAACACGGCCAAAGGGCTGGAAGTGGAAAGCCTAAAGAGATTGTCCCAGGTCTTGCAGGAGGAGGGATGGAAGAGGATAGCAGTCCTTTCCGGGCCCAGCCATGCCGAAGAGGTGGCCAGGGGGCTACCCACCACCGTGGTGACAGCCTCTGAAAACTTAAAAGATGCGGAGCATGTCCAGGATATATTTATGGAAGCCAGTTTTCGGGTGTACACCAGTTCTGACGTTATTGGGGTGGAATTGGGGGGGGCCTTGAAAAACGTCATCGCCCTGGCCACCGGTATAGCAGAGGGTCTGGGCTTGGGGGATAACGCCCGGGCTGCTTTGATGACCCGGGGAATAGCGGAGATGGCCCGTTTGGGGGTGGCCATGGGGGCCAGGGCCACGACCTTTGCCGGGCTAAGCGGTATAGGGGACCTGATCGTAACCTGCACCAGCCGTTATAGCCGCAACCGCAGGGCGGGCATCCTTTTGGGCCAGGGCAGGTCCCTTGAGGAGGTGATCTCCAGCACCCGCATGGTGATAGAGGGCATAAGGACAACTGTGGCGGCCAGGTCTCTAGCCCATAGGTATGGGGTGCGCATGCCCATAACCGAAGAGGTCTATCAGGTGCTCTATGGGGGCAAAGCCCCGGCAAAGAGCGTGGCCGATCTCATGGGCAGGCCCCGCACTCACGAGATGGAGCCAGGGGTCTGGTAGAAAACCGTTCTTTTCTTCCTCCCTCGGGCATAATTGGTTAAGGGTTGGATTTATAAAAATCGGCCGGGTAATATTTTTTTGAGCCCAACATATAGATGTAATGTTAAAACGTGTCAGGAGCCCTTTGATTTCTATAAAGCCTTGGGGAGGGAGTAAGGGGTGGATAAGCGAGATATCTTCAAGGACATAACCGAACGTACCGGGGGAGATATCTACCTAGGAGTAGTGGGACCTGTGCGAACCGGGAAGTCCACTTTCATCACCCAGTTTATGGAGAAACTGGTGCTTCCCAATATAAAGAACCCCAACGAGAGGGATAGGGCCCGGGACGAACTGCCCCAGAGCGGGGCCGGCAGGATGATAATGACCACCGAACCCAAATTTATCCCCAAAGAGGCGGTGGAAATAACCATCCGGGAAGGCCTCAAGGCCCGGGTACGGCTGGTGGACAGCGTGGGCTACACTGTACCGGGAGCTTTAGGCTATGAGGACGGTACCGGTCCCAGGATGGTGAGGACGCCCTGGTTTGAAGAACTGGTACCCTTCCAGGAGGCGGCGGAGATAGGTACCCGCAAGGTCATAACCGATCACGCCACCATAGGGATAGTGGTCACCACTGACGGCAGCATAACCGACATCCCCAGGGAAAACTACGTGGACGCTGAAGAGAGGGTTATCTGGGAACTCGAGGAACTGGGAAAGCCCTTTGTGGTCCTCTTGAACTCGGTGCACCCTTGGGCTGAGGAGACGGCCATCCTGGCCGGGGAATTGGAGTCCACCTATGACGTCCCGGTGCTGCCTGTGGACTGCCGCAACCTGGCGGAGGAGGATATACTCCACATTTTGGAGGAAGCCCTGTATGAATTCCCGGTGGCTGAAGTCAACGTGAATCTGCCCCGCTGAGTGGAGGAGCTGCCCAGGGATCACTGGCTGCGGGAACAGCTGGAGGAATGCGTGCGGGGGGCTATAGGGGAAATCCGTCGCCTCAGGGAAATCAACGAAGCCATAGCCAAGCTCAACGAGTACGATATAGTTCACCGGGCCTCTTTGAAGGATATGGACCTGGGTACCGGTACGGCCACCATCGATCTGGCCCTGAAGGAAGAGCTCTTCTATTCCATCCTGCGGGAAGTCAGCGGACTGGAGGTTATGAGGAAATCACGAGGTGCTGAGGTGGCTGAGGGAATTGGCCTCGATAAAAAGGGAATGGGATAAGATCGCCTATGGGATCCAGGAAGTGCGCACCACCGGCTATGGAGTAGTGATCCCCACAGAAGAGAAAATGGAATTGGCGGAGCCGGAGCTGATAAAACAGGGGGCCGTTCAGGAGTGAGGCTGCGGGCCACAGCCCCTTCCTATCATTTTATCCGGGCAGATATCACCACCGAGATCACCCCCCTGAT
>DRZV01000035.1 GCA_011375465.1 Neomoorella mulderi | reverse complement strand
GGGCCTTCTCCAAAAAGAGATCGTAGTATTTTCCTGGGTTCTCGCTCACCATCCGGGCGGCTTCATTGTAGATCTGCAAGAGCTTTTTCACCGATTGCCCCTTCGCCTTCAAGCTATCTTCCCGAAAAATTATGACGGACTGGGAAAGGTTGGTCCCCATCTTGCTGTCGTCCAAGAGAACCCGGCACCCCTTCTGTTCCGCCAGGGTGGCGAAGGGATCGGGGAGGACGGCGGCCTCCAGCCTCCCTGCCAGCAACAGCTGAAGGCGCTCGGGTATCTGGGGTACAGCCACCTTCTGCACCTCGCCGGGATTGACCCCCGACAGCTCCAACATCCTGTCGGCCACATATTCTATGATGGTGTTTTCAGAAATACCCAAAGTGGCCCCTTTCAACCCCTGGGGGGAAGCTATGGGGGATCCCGGCCGCAACAACAGCACAAAGCGCCCCTCTTCCGGAGTAGCCCCCATGGCCAGGGAGATTATCTTCACATGGGTGCCCCCTTTGCGCAGGAGGCTGGCTGCTATGATGTCCGCCTCTATGCCATCCACGCTTTTCCCCTGTATCAGAATATCCCTGTCCCGGGCGCTGTTTACAGGTATCAGCTCCACCTTTAACCCGGCTTTTTTGAACAGGCCCTCCTCTTCGGCCACGAAAAAGGGAAAATTGTCCTCCACCGGCAGAAGGGCCAATTTCAGCCCCTCCTCCTTTTTAAGGGAACAGGCCTGCCCCACCCAGATCAGGCAAGCCAAAAACAGGCAGAATATAGCCTTTTTATATCCCATGGATCAACCCTCCTAGACGGGAATACCGTATTCCTGCCATCTTTTCTCCACCAGCTCCATTATCTCTTGGCTGGTTCGGGCTATTTCTGGCCAGGTATGGGTATAGCCTTCCTGGGGCAGTTTCCTGGTGGCGTCTATGCCCATCTTGCTCCCATAACCTGTATAACCGGTGGCGTGATCCAGGGCCTCCACCGGCCCCTCTACCATCACCACATCCCTCTTAGGATCTATGCTGCTGAACACCCGCCAGGCCACTTCCCGGTAATCGTGCACGTCCACGTCTTCGTCCACCACCACTATCAGCTTGGTAAACATCATCTGCCCTAGGCCCCATAGGGCATGCATGACCTTTTTGGCCTGGCCGGGATAGCGCTTGCGGATGGAGACGATCACGCAATTATGGAACACCCCTTCAGGGGGAAAATCCATATCCACGATCTCCGGAAGCTGCAGCTGGATGAGGGGCAGGAAAAGCCTCTCGGTGATTTTTCCCATATAATAATCTTCCATGGGAGGAGGCCCCACCACCGTGGCGGGGTATATGGCCCCTTCCCTCATGGTCATGGCGGTGAGGTGAAACACGGGGTAGTAATCTACAGGGGAATAATAGCCTGTATGGTCGCCGAAGGGCCCCTCCGGCCTCCTCTCTTGAGGATCCACATAGCCCTCCAGGATGATCTCCGCCCGGGCCGGCACCTCCACATCCACGGTGAGGGCAGGCACCATCTCCACCCCTTCCTGCCTCAAAAAGCCGGCGAAAAGCATCTCGTCCAGGCCAAAAGGCAGAGGGGCGGTGGCGGCATAGATCACAGCCGGATCCCCCCCTAAAGCCACCGCCACCGGGAGGGGAGCAGAAGATCGCCGGAGATGTTCGGCCCCGTCCTTGTGCAAATGCCAGTGCATGCCCGCAGTGAGCTCGTCGTAGATCTGCATACGGTACATGCCCACATTGCGGCGGCCGGTGAGGGGATCGCGGGTGAAAACCAGAGGTAAGGTGAGGAAGCGCCCCCCGTCCTGGGGCCAGAGCTGGAGGGCGGGAAGAAGTTTAAAAGAAGGGGGGTCCACCTTCACTTCTTGACAAGGGGCCTTGGCCACCCTCCTGGGCAGATAACGGCTCACCTCGGCCAACTTGGGAAGATATTTCAGCTTTTCTAACCAATTGGTGGGCAAAGCCAAGGAAAGGAGCTCCCGCAACCGCTGGGCCGGTTCCTCCAGATCGTCCACCTGAAGGGCAGCCTTGACCAGCTCCCAACTGCCGAAAAGGTTTACCGCCACCGGCAGGGAAGACCCCTTCACCTTTTCAAAGAGAAGGGCTGGCCCCCTTTTCTTCACTACCCTATGGGCAATGGCAGCTATTTCCAAAACAGGATCCACCTCCACCTTCACCCGGTGGAGGAGACCCTTTTCTTCTATATATCGAAGATAAGCCCGGAGATCCTCGTGCGCCAACCCATTTCCCCTCTTTCTTTTTTCTTTATAAATTTCTTCCCAAAACGCCTAACTCCTTTTCTCTATTTAGTGCTATATTTTTAGATAAGGCAAGGGGGCCGAAAAAATATAACTTTTGCTTATATAAGGGGGAAGAGCTTTGGATAGAGATAAGATCTGCCAAGCGGTGCGCATGATTTTGGAGGCTATAGGGGAGGATCCCGAAAGGGAGGGGTTAAAGGATACCCCCAGGCGCATAGCAGAAATGTATGAAGAGATATTCGCCGGCATTCACAAAGATCCGGGGGAGGAGCTGTGCGTCTGCTTCGATGAAAAACATGAGGAGATGGTCCTTGTAAAGGATATACCCCTGTATTCCATGTGCGAGCACCATCTGCTCCCCTTCTTGGGTAAGGCCCATGTGGCCTACATCCCCAGGGGCAAAGTTACCGGGCTGAGCAAGTTGGCCCGGGTGGTGGATCTGGCAGCCCGCAGGCCCCAATTGCAGGAACGCCTGACCTCCCAGATAGCCGATATAATCATGGAAAAACTCAACCCCTACGGGGTGGTGGTGGTGATAGAGGCAGAGCACCTGTGTATGAGCATGAGGGGGATCAAAAAGCCCGGCCATGTGACCATCACTTCAGCGGTCAGGGGGATATTCCTGAAGAATGCGGCAGCCCGGGCCGAAGCCATGTCTCTGATATTCGGCAATCACGTCCGTTAAAAGGGGGATGACCGTGGCCCAGGACAAGATAATCCTGGAGGGTATGTGCTTTTACGGCCATCATGGCTGCCATCCCCAGGAAAGGGAATGGGGACAACCCTTTGTGGTGGACGTGGAGCTCTTTCTGGATCTGGAAAGGGCAGCTCAGGAGGACAACCCGGACTTCAGCGTGAATTACGAAGAAGTCTTCCGCCTCGTAGAGCGAATAGTATCGGCCAAGAGATACAACCTCTTGGAAGCCCTGGCAGGGGAGATAGCCAGCCAACTCCTGGCTTCCTTTCCGATAGAAGGGATCACGGTGAGGGTAAAAAAGCCCCGAGCCCCCTTGCCAGGCCAATTTAACTGGGTGGCCGTTGAAATCCACAGAAAGATAAAAGGCCTTTAAAGGCCTTTTATCTTGTCAGGAGATACAACATTGTGGCGGCGGCCAAAACCAGGCGGTACCAGGCAAAAAAGAGGTAGCTGCCGTGGCGCAGGTAACGGAGCAGATATTTTATGGCCAAAAACCCGGAAAGGCTGGCGAAGAATATCCCCAGGAAAAAAGCCGAGTTCACGTTCTGAGGAGAAATATCCTTTATCTTTAAGAGCCCTGCCCCGGCTATGATGGGTATGGACATGAGAAAAGAAAAGCGGGCGGAACTCTCCCGGGTCAAACCCAGGATAAGGCCGGCAGTCATGGTTATGCCGGAGCGGGATACCCCTGGCATTATAGCCAGAGCTTGGGAAAGGCCTATCAGGAGGCTGTCCTTCAAGCTTATATCTTCAATGGTTTTGAGCTTCCTCCCCCATCTGTCCGCCCACCATAGGAGAAAGCCCAGCAGGGCTAAAGCCCAGGCTATGCGCAGCGGGGAACGGAAGGCGGTCTCCGCTTGGGCCTCTAGCAGGTAACCAGCCAGGGCGCCGGGAACCGAAGCTACCACCAGATACCAGAAAAGCCTCCCCTCCCCTGTCTGGGGCTGGGTTAAACCCTGCCGCACCAGATCCACAACTTCCCGCCAAAAGAAAGATAAGACCGCCACCAATGTGCCCAGATGGAGGGCCACGTCAAAGGTGAGCCCCGGGTCCTCCCAACCCAGAAACCAGGGGACCAAGATGAGATGGGCGGTACTGGAAATGGGTAAGAATTCCGATACCCCCTGGACAATACCCAATACTATGGCCTGAATTAAGCTCATCCGGCTTCTCCTCTCCGAATGGATTTATATTCTCTTGCCTGGGAATTTATTTCAGCTGGCCTTTTTTACCACCAGGTTGATCAATTTGTTGGGCACCACCACCACTTTCACCAGTTCCTGACCCGCCAGGAGGGCGGCTATCCTCTCCTTCTGCAATACCAGCTGCTCGATTTCCTGAGGGGTCAGGCCCGCAGGGACAGTTATCCTATCCCTGACCTTTCCGTTGATCTGTACCGCCATCTCCACCTCTTCTGTCTCCAGGGCCCCGGGATCGTAGGAAGGCCAGGGATGCGCATGGACGCTTCCCTCCCCGCCCAGGGCTTGCCAGAGCTCCTCGGCCATATGGGGAGCAAAAGGGGCCAGGATCAGGATTAAATTCTTTAAAACCTCGCCCATGAGGACCAAATTCTGCTGCTGGGGGGGCAGCTCCTGATAGTCGTAGCAGGCATTGACCAGTTCCATGATGGCGCTTATGGCGGTGTTGAAGTTGAACCGCTTCTCTATATCCAGGGTTACCCTCTTCAGGGTGAGATGGAGCTGGCGCCAGAGTTTTCGATCCTCGAAAGAGGAAACCTCCACCGGGCCAGAAGGGAACTGCAAGCCCCTTTGGTGGAAGCCCCTGACCAGCCTCCACACCCGGTTTAAAAACCGATAGCACCCCTCTACCCCCTGGTCGCTCCACTCCAGGTCCTTATCCGGAGGGGCGGCAAACAGGATGGAAAGCCGGGCAGTATCCGCACCGTAGTGGTCTATGATATCCTCTGGATCCACTATATTACCCTTGGATTTGGACATCTTGCTCCCGTCCTTGAGGATCATGCCCTGGGTCAAAAGGTTTTGGAAGGGCTCTTCCACCCCCACCAGACCCGCATCGTAGAGCACCTTGGTGATAAAGCGGGCATACAGCAGGTGGAGGATGGCGTGTTCCACCCCTCCTATATACTGGTCCACATTCATCCAGTAATCCAACTTTTCCCTATAAAAAGGCGCATCCTGGGCCCCGGGGCTGGTGAAACGCAAAAAGTACCAGGAGGAACACACGAAGGTGTCCATGGTATCTGTTTCCCTCTGGGCAGGCCCCCCGCACTGGGGGCAGAAGGTATGGACAAATTCCGGGCAGCTCTTGAGGGGCGATTCTCCTGTGGGCCTGAACTCCACCCCTTCGGGAAGGAGGACCGGCAATTCCCTCTCCGGAACAGGTACCCAGCCACACCGGGGGCAGTGGATCATGGGTATGGGAGCCCCCCAGTAGCGTTGCCTGGATATGAGCCAGTCCCTGAGGCGGTAAGTGGTTTTCCGCCGACCCGCCCCCCTCTCCTCCAGGAAGGCCACAATGGCCTCCTTGCCATCTAGGCTGTAAAGGCCGTCGAAGGGACCCGAGTTCACCATGATTCCCGGATCTTCATAGGCGGCTTGAAGCTCCTCTACTTCCCCTTCTGGAGGCCTGATGACCACCCTTATGGGCAAACCATATTTCATGGCAAATTCAAAATCCCTCTGATCGTGGGCAGGCACCCCCATGACTGCCCCGGTACCGTACTCCATGAGCACATAGTTGGCCACCCAGATGGGTATCCTTTCCCCGCTGGCGGGGTTGAGGGCATATGCCCCGGTGAACATGCCTATCTTTTCTCCGTTTTCCTGCCGGGGCTGGGCCTTCAGCCAGGATACAAACTCCCTCACCTTCCCCTCTTGAGGGGCGCCCTTTATGATCTCTTCCAGAAGGGGATGTTCTGGGGCCAGCACCAGATAGGTCACGCCGAAAAGGGTATCGGGTCTGGTGGTGAAGACAGTTATCCTCTCTCCCCTTCCCTCCAGGGCAAAGTCTATTTCTGCCCCCTCGCTTTTCCCGATCCAATTTTCCTGCATTATCTTTACTTTCTCTGGCCATCCAGGGAGCTTTTTTAAATCCTGTAAAAGCCTCTCAGCATACTGGGTGATCCGGAAAAACCACTGCTCCAGTTCCCTCTGGGTCACCGGGGTGCCGCATCGTTCGCATGCCCCTTCCACCACCTGCTCGTTGGCCAAAACGGTGGCGCAGGAAGGGCACCAATTCACCGGGGCCTTCTTCCTGTAGGCCAGCCCCCTTTTGTACAGCAGCAAGAAGAGCCATTGGGTCCAGCGGTAATAGCTGGGATGGCAGGTGCATATCTCCCTGTCCCAATCGTAGCTGTAACCCAGGCGCTTCAATTGCCGCCTCATGGTGGCTATATTGTCCCGAGTCCACTTGGAGGGATGAATGCCCCTCTCTATGGCTGCGTTTTCCGCAGGCAAACCGAAGGCGTCCCAGCCCATGGGATGGAGCACGTTATACCCCCGCATCCTCTTGAAGCGGGCCACCACATCTCCTATGGAGTAATTCCTCACGTGGCCCATGTGCAACCTGCCGGAGGGATAGGGGAACATCTCCAGACAATAAAACTTGGGTTTGCTTTTATCTTCTACCGCCCGATAGAGGCCCTGGGCTTCCCACTGGCTCTGCCATTTGGGTTCTACCTGGCGAAAGTTGTATTTTTCTTCCAAGGCTATTCCCTCCTGATCACTGTTCCCTTGGTGTAATGCGGGCGTCCCGCCAGAGGCGCTCCAGTTCGTAATACTTCCTCTCCTCTTCGTGGAATATGTGTACCACCACTGCCCCATAATCCAGCAGCACCCAGCGGCCATGTTGACGGCCTTCCCTCCTCAAGGGCCTTATCCCCCTTTCCTGGAGGATCTCTTCCACCCGGTCAGCGATGGCCTCCACCTGGACAGGAGAGGTTCCGCTCCCTATAACGAAATAGTCTGCCACCAGTGTTACTCCCCTCAGATCCAGTATAAGGGGTTCCTGACCCTTCTTCTCGGCAATGGCTTTAGCCGCCAACTCGGCCACCTGGGAAGGCTCCAGAATGATTTCCGCCCCCTTTTTTCAGTATTAGTTCATTCCGGGCGTAAACAGTATCGGGGTGAAGGGGCCAGCCCTTTTCTATAATATAGATTATAGCGGAATCCAAGGCTTTTAAAAGGGCTGCGTCCAGGTCTTCAAAAGCCAGACTCCTCAATTCTTCCACCCCGGGGAAGTTCCTCCCTGGCTCTATCAGGTCAGCCAGGTAGATGATTTTATCCAAAAGGCCCATGGAGGTTGCCCCTGTGGAGTGGCGGGCTATAGCCTGCAACACCTCGGGATCCTCCAACCCCAGTTCTTTTCGCAAAAGAAAGGCCCCCACCCGCCCATGGAGAAGAACGGGGTGGCATTTTTCTATTTCCCCCACCATCAGCCCGGCTTCCTGGGCCAAGCGGAGGAGGAGATCTTCCGGCAGATCCCTGGCATAATCGTGAAATAGGCCCGCCAAGCGGGCCTTATCAGGATCTGCTCCATATCTGTCTGCCAGCTTTACAGCCACCTCGGCTACCCTGAGGCTGTGTTGCCGGCGCTCCGCTGGCAGACGGGACAGGAAGGACTGGCAGGTTTTTTCCTCCAAAATTCTTCGATCCTCCACCTTAAGAGCGAGCCCGGGCTTCGTTCACGGTCAGGATCCGGTTGCCCAGACGGTAACCGTTCATGGCCGCGATCATGCGCTCGGCATCGGCATCGTTGACTTCCACAAACCCGAAGCCCTGGAAACGCCCTGTTTGCCGATCGGTGGTGATCCGCACGCTGAGCACCTCGCCGTGGGCAGAGAAGGCCTGGGCCAGCTCTTCCTCGGTGGTGCTCCAGGGAAGATTCCCCACATACAGGGTACGCACCACTTGACCAACCTCCTTTTTACTTTTTGATTTTATAAAATGCCCTTGCCGCCATCTCTTCTTAGCCCCTATAAAGGCCTTCCCTGTAGATGTAATCCTCCACCGGCTCGGGAAGGAGATACTTTATAGGTTTTTTATTTTTAACCCGCCAGCGTATATCTGTAGAAGAGATGGCCAAGGCAGGGACCTCGATGGGATGGATACGGTGCCTACCCTGTACGAGAACCTTCTCCAGCCGTTCCAACTGGTAACCGGGACGAGTGGCCGCGATGAAGCGGCACTCTTGGAGAAGTCTATCCACATCTTTCCAGGTAAGGATTCCCAGGATAGCATCGGCACCGGTAATAAAAAACAGCTCTGCTTCCGGCCCATAAATGCGCCGAAAAGCCAACACTGTATCGATGGCGTAGGAGTAGCCTTCCCTCTCTATCTCCATGGGAGAAACCTCAAAGTAGGGATTGGAGGCGGTGGCCAAAAGGGTCATATGGTAGCGGTGATGGGGTGCGGTCACCGGGTAATCCTTCTTATGGGGGGGACGGCCTGAAGGGACGAAGACCACCTTGTGAAGGCAATATTCCCAGCGGGCTGCCTCGGCAGTCACCAGGTGGCCGTAATGGATAGGATCGAAGGTCCCTCCCATGATACCTACTCTCAATTCCCCTAGAGGTGGATTGGGTATAAAAACCAATTTTTCCATGCCTTCTGACTCCTACTTTTTCATTTTAACAGTTATTGTCGTATCTGTCCACTACCTATTATCACATATTTATAAGTGGTAAGCTGTTCCAAACCCATGGGCCCCCGGGCATGAAGTTTCTGGGTGCTGATACCTATCTCCGCTCCAAAGCCGAATTCATAGCCGTCGGTAAAGCGGGTGGAGGCGTTCACGTACACGCAGGCAGCATCTACCCGGCTCAAAAATTCTTGGGCGCAAGATATGTTCTGGGTTACGATGGCTTCCGAATGCCCAGTGCCATACCTGTGGATATGCTCCACCGCTTGGTCTAAACCCTCCACCACCCGGACAGCCAGAATAAGGTCCAGATATTCGGTGGTCCAGTCCTCCTCTGCGGCCGGCTCCGCCCCGGGGATAAACTTCAAGGTTTCAGGGCACCCCCTTAAGACCACCCCTTTTTCCCCCAAAGCAGCGGCCAAAGCGGGCAGGAAAGCAGGGGCTATTTCCCTGTGGACCAACAGGGTTTCTACCGCATTGCACACCCCTGGTCTTTGGGTTTTGGCGTTTATCACTATGTTCAGGGCCATGGTCAGGTCAGCTTCCCTATCTACATAGATGTGGCAGTTTCCCACCCCGGTCTCTATTACAGGGACAGTGGCGTTTTCCACCACCGCCTGGATGAGGCCTGCCCCTCCCCTGGGAATGAGCACATCCAGGTATTCCCGAGCCCGCAGCAGGAAGCCCACCGCCTCTCTCCCGGGGCTTTCCACCATTTGGATGGCCCCCTCGGGGATGCCCGCCTCCACCGCTGCCCTGCTTATTAGGGAAACCAGGGCCTTATTGGAGTTGAAGGCCTCTGACCCTCCCCTCAATAGGACGGCATTTCCCGTTTTAAGGCATAGCCCGGCGGCGTCCACCGTCACATTGGGCCGCGACTCATATATCATCCCTATGACTCCCAGGGGAACCCTCATCCTGCCTATCCATAAACCATTGGGGCGCCTCCACATGGAAGTTATCTGTCCTATGGGATCGGGCAATTTGACCAGTTCCCGCAAACCCTCCACCATGGCCTTTATCCGCCTTTCGTTCAAAAGAAGCCTATCCAGGAGGGCAGGAGGAAGGTCCTGTTCTCTGGCCAGGTCCATATCCTTCATATTGGCGGCCATAATATCTTCCGCACCTTTCTCCAGCGCCTCGGCCATGGCCAGAAGGGCCTGGTTTTTATGTTCGCTACTCAGCGCGGCCAGTTTCCGGGCCGCTTCCTTGGCCTTTCTGCCTTTCTCTTCTATTTCTTGCTGCGCCATAAAAGACCCCCTTAGATAAGGACAATCATGTTATCCCGGTGTATAACTTCGTCGTATTCTTTATAGCCTAAAATTTCGACGATTTCACCGGTTTTCCTGCCTTTTATTTTGTTTATTGCCTCGGCGGAGTAGTTAGATATACCCCGGGCGATTTCCTGTCCCTGCAGGTCCAGCACCCCCACTATATCCCCGGGCTGAAACCTGCCCTCCACGGCCACTATTCCGCTGGGCAAAAGGCTCTTACCCCAAAAACATATGGCCCTCTTGGCCCCCTCGTCCACCCGCAGTTCCCCCTTGACCTGGCCGCAGACCAGCCAACGCTTCCGCATGTGCTGCCTGGGTTTGGCTAAAAACAGGGTTCCCTCCTGTTCCCCCCGCAATATCCTGGCTATTTTCCCGGGCTCTAAGCCTGAAGCTATGACCACCGGGATGCCGAAACTGGTGGCGAATTTGGCTGCCTGAATTTTGGTGGCCATACCTCCAGTGCCCAGCGAAGAGCCCGCTCCACCCGCCAGGGCTTCCACTTCGGGTGTGATCTCAGGGACAAAAGGGACAAGCCGGGCCCCGGGATCCTTTTTGGGATTGGCGGTAAAGAGCCCTTCGGTATCGGTGAGCATGATCAAGAGGTCCGCTTCCACCAGCCCTGCCACCAGGGCAGAAAGGGTATCGTTGTCCCCCACCCTGATCTCCTCCACCGCCACAGTATCGTTCTCGTTTACTATAGGCACCACTCCCAACCTGAGCAGGGTAGTTATGGTGTTGCGGGAATTGATGTGGCGCCGCCTATCCGCCAGATCCTCCCGGGTCAGAAGCACCTGGGCAGTAAGGAGGCCGTAATCCGCAAAGAACTTCTCATACATATGCATTAAAAGGCCCTGGCCCACCGCCGCCGCAGCCTGCTTTTCCGGCAGGGTGAGCTCCCTGTCCATCAGGCCCAAGCGGGACTTGCCTGCCCCTATGGCGCCGGAAGTGACCAGGACCACTTCCCGGCCGGCGTTGGCCTGATCCGCCAATTCCCTCACCAACCGTTCCATGCGGTCCAGGTTGAGCCTGCCGGTGGGATAGGTGAGGGTGCTGGTGCCCACTTTAACCACCAGGCGCCGGACCTGGGCCAGAGCCATCCTGTGCTCCCTCTCCTCCATCTCCTTCACCCTCTTTATAATAGGTAAACTCGTAGGATCCTATCCTTACCGTATCGCCGGGCTGGATACCCCGCTTTTCTAAAAGCTCTTCCAGCCCGATGCTTTTAAAATACTTCTGGAGCTTCTGTAAAGCTATGGGGTTATCCAGATAGGTCATGGCCACCCTCTTTTCGATCTCTTTGTCCTTGACCACAAAGATATTCCCTTGCCTCTCCACCTCCACAGACTCCTGGGGAGCCACCCCAGGTTCCTCTTTCACCTCTGCCCTGGGGGGAGGGGGAAGTTCCTTCAGTTTTTGGTTCAAAAAGGAGAGCGGAGCAGAGACGCCCTCCCCGGTGGCGGCAGAGATGGGAAACACAGGGTAATCTGCCCAATAGGGCTTTAGCCTCTCCAGCTTTTCCTCCCAGCCGGGGATGTCTATCTTGTTGGCGGCTATCACCTGGGGCCTTTGGGCCAGTTGGGGGTTGTAGAGGCCCAACTCCCTGTTGACCACTTGCCAGTTCTTTAAAATCTCCTCCCAGGGAAGGGTCATATCCACCACGTGGACCAAAAGGCGGGTGCGCTCTATGTGGCGTAAAAACTTCAGTCCCAGGCCAGCCCCCCGGTGAGCGCCCTCGATAAGGCCAGGAATGTCGGCCACCACAAAGGATTCCCCCTCCCCCAACCGCACCACCCCCAATACGGGGCTCAAGGTGGTGAAGGGATAAGGGGCAATTTTGGGTTTGGCTGCCGAAATGCGGGCCAGGAGGGAGGATTTGCCCGCGTTGGGCATGCCTATAAGACCCACGTCCGCCATGAGCTTTAATTCCACTATAATCCAGCGCTCTTCTCCTGGCTCCCCTTTCTCAGCATAGGTGGGAGCTCTATTGGTGGGGGAGACAAACCGGGCATTCCCCCTTCCCCCCCTACCTCCTCTGGCCACAATTACCTCCTGTCCCTCTTCCGTAAGATCGGCCAAGATCTCACCGGTGAGGGCGTCTTTGACCACCACCCCCACCGGCACCCTGAGCACCAGATCAGGGGCGTCCCGGCCATGCTTGTTCTTACCCTGGCCGTGTCCACCCCTCTCGGCCCGATAGTGGGTGCGGTACCGGAAGTCCGCCAAGGTGCTCAGGGAGCTGTCCGCCCTCAGTATCACATTACCCCCCCGTCCC